>DAIPLF010000397.1:0-2413 GCA_036769375.1 Candidatus Aminicenantota bacterium
AAAGAGAATGCCTTCGCTCTATCGGGGGGACAGCAGCAGCGGCTCTGTATCGCTCGGGCCCTGGCCGTGGAGCCGGAGGTCATCCTGTTCGACGAGCCCTGTTCAGCCATCGACCCCATCGCAACGGCCAAGATCGAGGACCTCATCATAAAGATGAAGAAGAACTACACCGTCGTCATCGTTACGCATAACATGCAGCAGGCGGCCCGGGTTTCCGACTTCACCGCCTTTATGATGCTGGGGGACTTAATTGAGTTCGACAAAACGGAGAAGATATTCACCAACCCGGCCAACAAGCTGACCGAGGATTACATCACCGGCAGATTCGGATAAACGGATTGGGATCCGACCGAGGAGGCAAAGATGGAAAGGCAGTTTGATGCGGAGCTCAACGCTCTCAACGAAAAATTGTTCCACATGGCCCGCCTGGCCGAAGAGTCCGTGGCCTTGGCCGTAAAGAGCCTAAAAGAGAGGAACGAAGCCTTTGCTCAAGACGTCTTTAAAAAAGAGGGTAGCGTCAACCTGTTGGAGATCGAAATTGATGAACTCTGTATGAAACTCCTGGCCCTGCGGCAGCCGGTCGCCAGCGACCTGCGATTTATTACCTCGGCTATGAGAATCGGCAGCGACCTAGAACGGGTCGGTGACCTGGCGGTGAACATCGCCGAAGTCTCAGTACGACTTATCAAACAGCCGCCGCTCAAGCCGCTCATCGATATCCCCCGCATGGCCTCCTTGGCGCAGGGCATGATCAAGGACTCGCTTAATGCCTTCCTCAACCGTGACGAAAAACTGGCCCGGGCCGTTTGCGAAAGGGATGATGAGGTTGATTCTCTGAACGACCAGATCTTCCGTGAGCTCCTGACCTATATGATGAACGATCCCTCGACCATCGACCGTGCGGTGGGCCTGATTTTGATCGGCCGTCATCTCGAGCGGATCGCAGACCATGCCACCAATATCGGCGAGGATGTGATCTACCTCGTCCTGGGCAAGACTATCAAACACCATATCGAAGAGATCCGCCGCCAAGCCGCCGTCAAGACCGAAGCTAAATAGGCGCAACCGTTGTTGATGGGGTCAATAAGTCGATTGTGATCCGCCTTGCCATTTGTTTTTTGGCCAGCGTATAATGAGTCGGCTGCCAGCCATGAATGAACTCATTGCCGTCGTCGACGATGAGCCGGATATTGTCGAGATCATCGCTCTCCAGCTCAAGAAGGCGGGATTCCGGGCGGCCGGCTTTTTCGATGGTCAGAGTTTTCTCAACTCGCTGGAAAGAACCACCCCCGACCTCGTCCTCCTTGACCTAATGCTCCCCGATATCGATGGGCTGGAGATCTGCAAGCGCCTTCGTCGGAAAGAGGAATGGGCATCTATCCCGGTGATCATGGTCACGGCCAAAGGCGAGGAGACCGATAAGATATTGGGGCTGGAACTGGGCGCCGATGATTACGTGACCAAGCCGTTTTCGGCCAAGGAACTTGTCGCCCGGGTGAAATCGGTCTTCCGGAGAACGAGAGCCCCTGTCGAGGCGAAAAGGCTCGAAGTCGACAAACGCTTGATCATCGACCTGGATAAACATGAAACCCTGGTTAAAGGGCATAAAGTGGACCTGACCTCGACGGAGTTCAGGATCCTGAGGCTCTTGGCTTCAAGAAAAGGATGGGTGTTCACGCGGGAACAGATCCTCGATTATCTGTGGGGCCACGAGAAAATCGTCGTAGACCGGACGATCGACGTCCATATCCGAAACCTCAGGGAGAAGCTCGGGCCGGAAGCCGCGGAACTCATAAAGAACATTCGGGGCGTAGGCTATAAGCTGGGGACATGAAAAAGTCAATGTTTTTCAAGATCTTTGGAGGCTATGTCGTACTCCTTCTTCTGTTAGCCGCAGTATTCCTTCTGTTTTCCTTCAGCACAATCAAGAAACATTATGTGGAGACTTTGGCTCACGACCTGGAAAACGTCGGCCGCACCCTCGATGTCCGCATCTTCGATTATCTCGACCGGAATCGTCTGGCGGACTTGGACTCATTCCTCCAGGAGCATGGGAAGAAGATCGGTGCCCGGCTCACGGTCATTGATCCCGAGGGAATAGTCAAGGCAGACTCGGAACAGGATCCGGCCTCCATGGAAGGCCATCGTTTCCGGCCGGAGATTTCCGAAGCCCTCGCCGGTCGGATCGGGCATTCTCTCCGTTACAGCAGTACGCTCAAGGCGCAGATGCTCTACGTCGCTCTACCCCTTGACCGCAGCGGCCGGGTCGAGGGAGTCCTCCGGCTCAGCCTGTTCGTTCGTGATATCGATGTCCTGCTTAAAGCCATAAGGAGAGACATCGGCCGGGCAGTGGGGATCATCATCGTCCTCTCTGTCGTCGGTGCCTTTCTGTTTTCCAGGAGCCTGACCAAAC
>DAIPLF010000398.1:0-2413 GCA_036769375.1 Candidatus Aminicenantota bacterium
AGCCCGGCAGCGGAGCGCACCGCCCTCAGGTTTTTTGTCTTTTACACCGGGCTCTCGACGGCCGCCTTTTCGCTGATCCCCTACAAAACTCCCTGGAACATCCTGCCTTTCTACATCGGGTTCATCGTCCTCTCCGGGGGCGGGACGGCCGCTCTTCTGCGTTCCTTTCGCAGCCGGCAGGTCCGAGCCGTTGTTTTCTTGGCAGTCACGGCAGGATTTCTCCATCTTGGATTGCAGGCCTGGCGGACCAACTTCGTTTATCCGGCTGACCCCCGAAACCCCTATGTCTATGCGCAGACCAGCCCGGACTTCCTGAAGCTCATCCGGAGGGTCGAAGAACTAAGGGCGGTCCACCCGGACCATGAAAAGATGCTGATCAAGGTCATCGCCGGCCCCTATGAAACCTGGCCGCTGCCCTGGTATCTGAGGCGCTTCGGCCGGGTGGGCTACTGGCAGGAGGCCGCCTCCGCCGGCCCTCCGGAGGACGCAGCCGTCGTCATCTCCGATACCCAGCAGGCCGGAAGCCTGGAATCTTTATTAAACAGATCGTTTCAATCGGAATACTATGAATTGAGACCGAATGTCTTCCTTGTCCTTCATATCCGCGCCGACCTGTGGGAAGAATACCTGAAGTCCCGCTCCGAAAGATGAGGCTATGATGGATATCTCGATCGTCATCCCCGCCTTCAACGAAGCCGGGAAGATCGGGCGGGACGTCGAAGCCGCCGCCGACTTTATGATCGAGAACGGGTTCGGGGGCGAGGTCATCATCGTCGATGACGGGAGCACGGACTCGACGCCCGAGGAAGCGGAGGCAGCGACCGTCCCCCCTCCCATCCGGAAAAGCGTCCTCCGCCTGGAACGCCACACCGGCAAAGGCGCGGCGGTGGGACGCGGTGTCACGGAAAGCCGGGGGCAGGTCGTGCTCTATGCCGACAGTGGCACATGCATTCCTCTGGCTGACGCTCTTCCCGTGATCAGGAGGATCGCGGCCGGCGAGCTGGACATCGGCCTGGCGTCCCGCCGTCTCCAGGGAACGATCATCCGGCGGGACCGGCCTCTCCGGCGCCGGATCATCTCGCGACTTTTTCATCTGGCCGCCGTCCTCGTCGCCGGGCTTCCGCGCCGGATCACGGATTCCCAGTGCGGCTTCAAAGTCTACCAGGGAAAAACAGCCAGGGAGCTATTCCGCAGCCTGTCCACCCCCGGTTTTCTTTTCGAGCTCGAGATCATCCTGAAAGCCCTCCGCCGCGGTTATCGGCTGGAGGAATTCCCGGTCGAATGGACCTGCGACCTCGACACGCGGCTGAGACCGGCCTCGCAGGCCGGGGATGTGATCAAAGAGCTCCTCAAGGTCCGCTCCCTGGCCAAGAAATAGCCGGGTCGGCGGCTTCCACGGCTTTTATTTCCCGCTACAAACTGATAGACTCGACAGAAAATGATCACCGGGAGGTCATCATGAAACACCGTCCGCTGAAGCCGCGCTTCTGGCTCGCCCTCGCGTCCCTAATCGTCCTGTCCGTGACGCTGTCCGCCGGGACGCTTTTCTTCGACAAGTCCGAGTATGCCGCCCGCCGGGCCAAGTTCATGGAAAAGATCCCGGACGGAGTGGCCGTCATCCTGGGCGCCCAGCCCCTGACCAGCTACCATCATTATTATCAGAACAACGACTTCCTCTACCTCTGCGGCGTCGAAGTGCCGAACTCCGTGCTGGTCATCGACGGGATCCAGAAGCAGACCGTCCTCCTTTTCACCGCCGACGAGCGCGGCCTCCGCAACGATGGCCTGAGCACCGACATCCTGAAAGAGCCGGCGGCGGTCACTGGCGTCGACCGGGTCCTTCCCATCGAGGAACTGACCAACGTGCTCAGCCGCCTGGCCGGCCAGACCAAGGTGATCTATACCCCCTTCAAACCCGAGGAGCTGATGCGCGAATGCAGCCTGGAGAAATTCCGTACCCTCCAGAGGACCATGATCCTCAACCCCTGGGACGGGCGCCAGACCCGGGAGGGCCAGTTCGTCAATCTCCTTCGCCAGAAGTTCCCCAGCGTCGAGGTCAGGGACTGCTCCCCGTTCATCTGGGAGCTGAGGACAATCAAGTCGCCGGCCGAGATCGAGGCGATGCGGAAGGCGGCTCGCATCGGCGTCAAAGCCATAAGCGAGGTGATGAAGGCGACCCGCCCCGGCATGTCCGAATACGAGCTGGCGGCGCTCTATGAGTACGTCGCCAAAAAGGAAGGAGCCCAGGACCTGGCCTACTACATTGTCATGTCCTCGGGTGAGAATCATCCCTACGTCCACTACTACAAGCACGACCGCCTGCTCAAAGACGGCGATTTCATAGTCCTGGACATCGGACCGGACGTCAATTACTACGACACGGACATCACCATTTCCTATCCGGCGAACGGAA
>DAIPLF010000399.1:0-2406 GCA_036769375.1 Candidatus Aminicenantota bacterium
CATGGAAAAAGAAAACATCTTGGTAGGGATCGCCTACAGTCATTTCAACCCCGCCATCAACCCCTCGAACGAAGGGCAATCTGAAGCCACCGTCGCCGAGGTGGCCGCCTCCGTTTTGACCGCCATCTCCGAAGAGGGCTTCAACGCCACCGTCCTTCCTCTGAGGGAAAGCCTGATGAGCCTGGTGCGCCGCGTCAAGGAACTCAAGGTCGATGTCCTCATCAACCTGTGCGAGGAATATCGCAATCGGCCCCAACTCGAGGCCAACGTGGCCGCCATGTTCGAGGCCTTCGGCATCCCCTTCACCGGCTGCCCCAGCAAGGCTCTGGCCATCTGCCAGGACAAGTTCAAAGCCAAGGCCATTCTCAACGCCTTCGGGCTGCCCACGGCCAAGGGCCGCCTCGTGACCTCGACCGACCAGAAGATCGACAACATCCCTTTCCCGGCCATCGTCAAGCCCAACCAGGAGGACGCCAGCTTGGGCATCTACCAGGACGCGGTCGTTCACGACGCGGCCTCACTCCAGCAGAGGGTGGACAAGATCATCAACATTTACAAACAGCCCGCCCTGGTCGAGGAGTTCATCCAGGGCCGGGAGTTCAATGTCGCTGTGCTCGAGACTGACCGGCTTCAAGCTTTGCCCGTCTCGGAGATCGACTTCTCGACCATGCCGGAATCGGCCCCGCACATTTGCAGCTACGAAGCCAAATGGTACGAGGACCACGTCCTCTATGCGACGACCCCGGCCATGTGCCCGGCGCCTATCAGCGACGGGTTGCGCGATAAGCTCCACCAATACGCGCTGGCCGCGTTCCAGGCAATGGGCTGCCGCGACTATGCCCGGGTCGATTTCCGGATGGGTCCGGACGAACGGATCGCCATCCTCGAGGTCAACCCCAACCCCGACACCAGCCAGGATGCCGGCTATGCCCGGGCGCTCAAGGCGGCAGGGATCGCGTATGCCGGGTTCTGGGGCCTGATGATAGAGAATGCCCTCCGCCGTAAGGAAGAGCCCTGGTACAGCTCCGACGATGTCCGCATCGAGTATCCCTTTTTCTGGCACCAAGTGCTGGAGACCGCGATGCGCAAGAAAGGGAGGAGATGGTCCGTTTTATGACGCGGGAGGACCGCCGGACCGTCCTCGACATCATTCAATCCACCGAGATGTTCACGCCGGATGAAGTCGCCGTGGCCTGCGAACTGATCGACATCTACCTCGATCAGCCCCAGCAGCGGGACTATCGCCTCGTCGTCGCCGAGAACGAGGATGGCCGGGTCGTCGGCTACATCTCATACGGACCGACTCCTCTCACCGACGGGGCCTATGACCTTTACTGGATGGCTGTGGCGAGGGGGGAGCAGGGCCGGGGCTTCGGCCGGGAACTCATGAGCTGGCTCGAAAAAACGGTACGGGACGAGGCCGGCCGGATGATCCTCATCGAGACCTCCTCGCAGCCGAAATACGAGAAGACCCGCCGCTTCTACTCCGGCCTCAGGTATAAAGAAGTTGCGCGCATCCCCGATTTCTACCGGAAGGGGGATGACCGCATCACCTATATCAAGTCTCTTGTCTGAAGGAGCCTTTGCGACAATGGAGAAAGATTCTTGGCAACGAATGCTCAAGCGGAGCCTCAAGTCTCCGCAAGAGATAGCCGATTTCTTCGGCCTCGACCCCGAAAGGGTCAAGAAAATCGCCCGGCATTTCCGGGTCCAGATAACTCCCTACTACGCCGGACTGATCAAATCTAGAGGCGACGCCCTCTACCGCCAGGTCGTGCCCGACCCCGCGGAGCTCGAAGAGGACGAGGGGGCGGCCGACCCGCTGAGCGAGGACGAGGACTCGCCGGTGCCGAGCATTGTTCACCGCTATCCCGACAGAGTCCTGTTTCTGGCTTCGCATCTGTGTGCGTCGTACTGCCGGTTTTGCACGCGGAAGCGCAAGGTCGGCGACCTGAGCCAGATCGACCCCCGCCATATCGAAGATGGAGTGCGCTATATCCGCGCCCACTCCGAAGTCCGGGATGTCGTCATCTCCGGCGGCGACCCGCTCATGCTCGGAGACCGCAGGCTCGAACACCTCCTCCGCCTCCTGCGCGAGATCCCCCACGTCGAGATCCTGCGCCTCGGGACCCGCATCCCCTGCTTCCTGCCGCAGCGCATCACTCCCGAGCTCGCGGCTATGCTGAAGAAGTTCCACCCCCTCTATGTCAACGTCCATTTCAACCATCCCGATGAGATCACCGCAGAGTCGGCTCGGGCCCTGAACCTCCTGGCCGACGCCGGGATCCCGCTGGGAAGCCAGACCGTGCTCTTGAAGGGCGTCAACGACGACCCCGAAGTCATGAAAAAGCTGATGCAGAAGCTCCTGACCGTGCGGGTGCGTCCCTACTACATCTACCAGGCGGA
>DAIPLF010000061.1:0-8707 GCA_036769375.1 Candidatus Aminicenantota bacterium
TGCCCACGAGGCAGCGGACGATCTCCGGCATGGGCACTCCCGACCTGAAGGGAAGTTACGGGATCTCCTTTTTCTACACGACCGACCCCGGGATCCCGAAAGGTGAGCTCTCCGGTGGAAGGGTTTATGAGGTCTTTGTTATCGGGAACCGGGTCGAGGCCCAGCTTCCCGGGCCGACCAACACGTTCAAAAAAGACCGCCCCGAAGCGCTGATCGATTTCCAGGTGTTCATCGACCCCAAGAATCCAGTCGCCAAGGTCGTGCTTCCGGACCAGGAGTTCATCCTGAAGGAAAGAGAATGGAGCGGCTGGAAGAAAATCCGCTTCGGCCTCATACCGACGCAGAGCGTGAGCGGGATCTGTATGTTCTACCTCAAGGAGGTCCGTCCCCATTTCAAACTCTATGTGAGCCCCATCAATATCGATCCCGGAAGTCCGGCCCTCCCGATCTCCACCCCGGAAAGCTACGCCCGAGAACTCGATCGGGTCTTCGGCTCTTATTTCACCAAGGGCCTCCCCGCGGATACCTCGGCTCTTGACAATGGGGTTCTCGATGACGGCGAATTCCTGGAGCAGGACGACATGATCCTCCGGGAAGGCGAGCGGATGTTCGATTACGAATTCGAGCGATTCGACTCCGGCCTTCTCTTCTATTATGTTTCGAGCACCGACCAGCGCCAGCACATGTTCTGGCGCCTGATGGACGAGAGCCATCCCGACTACGACCCCCAGCTGGCCTCCCGCTACGGCCGGACCATCGAGAATATCTACATCGAGGCCGACCGCTTTCTCGGTCGGATTCTGCAAAAACTCGACAAGAACACCGTGCTCCTGGCCATGTCCGACCACGGTTTCAACCCGTTCCGGAGGGGATTCAACCTCAACACCTGGCTCTTCGAGAACGGTTATCACCGGCTGCGCAATCCCTGGAGGCAAGAGGACGGGAGCCTGTTCGAAAACACCGATTGGTCAAGGACCAGGGCTTACGGAGTCGGACTGAACGGACTCTACATCAACCAGAGGGGCCGGGAGCGAGACGGCATCGTCAATGCCGGAGCCGACAGCGAGAATCTCATCCGTGAGCTCGCCGCCAAGCTCGAACAGGTGGTGGACCCCAAGACCGGCGAGCGGGCCATCCTCAGGGCCTTTGTTTCCAAAGACGTTTATCACGGCCCCCAGGTCGAACATGCGCCCGACATCGTCTGCGGCTTCAATGAGGGCTACCGCATTTCCTGGGATTCGCCGCTGGGCAAGTTCCCTAAAAATGTCTTCGAGGACAACAAGGAAAAGTGGAGCGGAGATCATATGGGCGCGCCTGAAATCATCCCCGGCAGCCTGGTCATCAACCGAAAGATCCGGGCCGATTCCCCCGCCCTCTATGACCTGACCGCCACGATCCTCGATGTGTTCGGCATACCCAAGACAAAAGAGATGATCGGAGAAAGCATCTTTTAGGAGGAGATCCCATGGGCAAGGCTAAGGTCAAGCTGGAAAAGGAGCTTCTGGAAAAGGTCAAGAAATTCGCCCGGCTTGCGGGCTATTCGTCTCCCGAGGAGTTCGTCACCCATTGCTTGGAGAAGGAGCTCGCCAAGCTCGAAGAGTCCGACTCGGAAGAGGAAGTCAAGAAGAAGCTGAAGGGATTAGGATATATTTCCTGATGGGCCTTATCAACACGCTGCTGGGGAAGCTTTTTGACCTCCTGCTACTCCCCTTCCGCTCTTTTGACCCCTGGGCCGGCATGGCTTTCATCTCGCTGCTGACCGGCTTGCTGATGCTGGTGATCTATCGCTGGACGTCGAACCAGTCCGGCATCCGCCGGGTCAAGGATAAGATCAAGGCTCATCTTCTCGAGCTCCGCCTGTTCAAGGACAACATGGGCGTCACCATGAAAGCCCAGGGCCAAATCCTGCGGGCCAACCTCCGTTATCTCTCCCTCAACCTCAAGCCTTTGCTCGTGATGATCATCCCTCTCGTCTTGATCCTGGCCCAGCTCAACGTCTGGTTCGGGTCTGAGCCTCTGGCTGTCGGCCGGCCGGCCATACTCAAGGTCCGGCTGCAGCCCGATGTCAATCTCCTGGAAACGGAGTTCTCCCTGGAATCGCCGCCGGGCATTGTCATTGAGACTCCGCCCCTGCGGCTCGAGGAGCCTCGGGAGGTGGATTGGCGCCTCCGGCCTGCTGCTGCGGGCAGGTTCAACCTCACCCTCAGGGCCGGCGGCAAGAGCTACCTCAAAACCGTTGTCGTCGACGGGAAAAAACTGGAGAAGGTCTCGTCCATCAAGGTCAGCCCGGGCCTCCTCGATGAGATCCTCTATCCAGGAGAAAGAGCCCTTCCCAAAGAGAGCCGGATCAAGTCGATCGAGGTCGTCCACCCCTCCGGGAAGCTCGGCTTCTTTGGCTTGAGGCTCCACTGGCTCATCGCCTACCTCGGTCTATCGATCATCTTCGGGTTTGCGCTGAAGAAGCCTTTCCGGGTCGAAATCTAAGTCGCGAAGGGAGAAAACGCATGAAGGTCGAACATTTCCAGATGGAGCGCATGCAGTCGACGTGGGAAAACGTGGTTGAATACAACCTCTCAGAAAGCGGCGTCCATCCGCTCACCCTAGGCGAGTTCCTCAGCGCAGACGAGCTTCGGGAGATTCCGAACCTCGGCTTGGGCTACAGTCAGAGCAACGGCACCCCGGAGCTCCGTGAGCAGATCGCCCGGCTCTATCCTGGAGCGAGCCCTGATCATGTCCTGGCCACGAATGGCTCCTCGGAGGCTAACTTCCTGCTCATGTGGAGCAAGGTCCAGCCCGGCGATGAAGCCGTCTTCATGATGCCGAATTATATGCAGATGTGGGGCCTGGTGCGCGCTTTCGGCGCCGCGCTCAAGCCGCTCTGGCTCAAGGAAAAACTCGGTTGGGCGCCGGACCTCAACGAGCTCGAAACGCTGGTCACGCCAAAGACGAGGTTGATCATCGTCACCAACCCCAATAACCCGACGGGCGCGGTGCTCAGCGAAGAGGCCATGTCGGCCATCGTCGCGGCGGCTTCTCGGGTCGGGGCCTGGATCGTGGCGGATGAAATCTACCAGGGAGCGGAGCGGGTGGGGCCGACGACGCCGAGCTTCTGGGGCCGGTACGATCGCACCGCCATCGTCAACGGGCTTTCCAAGGCATACGGGCTTCCGGGTCTCCGCATCGGCTGGATCGTCGGAGCCAAAGAGTTCATCCTGAAGACCTGGCCCTTCCACGATTACACGACGATCTCTCCAAGCATCCTGGGCGACCGGATCGCCCGGACCGCCCTTTCTGCCGGCAACCGGGAAAAAATCCTGACGAGGACGCGCGGCATCATCAGGAGCAATTACGCCCGGCTCGAGGCCTGGCTGAACAAACAGGGCGGGCTCTTCTCCTTCATCCCTCCGCGGGCGGGGGCCATCGCTTTCGCGCGCTATTCCCTCCCGGACAATTCCACCGATCTCGTGATCCGGCTTATCAAAGAAAAAAGCACTCTGATCGTGCCGGGTGACCACTTCGAAATGGACCACTATCTCCGCTTCGGCTTCGGCTCGGAGCCGGACACCCTGGAGAAGGGTCTGGCCCGGGTGGAAGAACTGCTCGCCGAACTCAAGAAAAAAGTCCGCTAGAGGACTGGCCGCCGGCAGGACCGGCTATCCGGCCAGCTCCACCCGGTATTTCTCGACCAGCCGGACAGGATGGTAGGAAAGCTTGGCCTTCCGGAGCCCCTCCTCTCCCAGGTCCTGTTCGCGGTTGATGAAGGGGACTGCAGGCCAATACTCCTGGCAGAATCGCTGGTTGATCAGGGCGTAGAGGCCGAGTATCTCGGGGTTGGCTTTCTCGATATGCACGACGGCCGTCTGCGGGTTCAGGAGTTCGCCAAAGGTGAAAGCCTCGACTCTCTCCCCGATAAAGATTGCCGCGCCTTGGATGCTCAGAGCCTGGTAGTGAGTCAGGCCCAGGCGGATGGCGGTCCATTCCTCGAGCAGGTTCAAGTCCTCGTCGCAGCGTCGCCGCTCGCACCACCTTTCCTGGAATTTAACGCAGAGGTCGAGGTTCTCCGGCCCCATAGGCACAAATCGGAAACCGGAGCCATACTCTTCAAGGAAGCGGCTGATGTGATTGCGCTTGGCGTGATATTTGCCGCCCTGAAGCGTGATGAGGTCGGAGGTCCGGTAGACGTAGTCGAAATGCTCCCGCTGCGGGATGACGGCGAACTCAGGCGCGCGACTGACTTCCAAAACGAAACTGGGATCGGCCCGCTCGATCCGGGGTTTGGCCACCCCCCTTTCCGACCGCAGCCAGCCGAGCGCCATTCGGGTAACTTCGAGTCGGGGCGAAGGCCCTACCGGCTGAAGAAATGACGGCTCACTCCCCTCTCTCTCTTCAAGCAAGAGCAGCCAGTTCCCGGCTTTTGACCAGCGCCAACGGTAGTGAGAGGACCAGATAAAGAGATTGCTGAAGGTCAGTTCGGATATCTCCGGCTGATAGGCCCAAAGAGCCTCTTGGAGCAGGCCGCGATCCTCAAGCTCAAGCGGCTTGAAGTCCGGGAAGGCCGCCATCGGCGACCGCTAGAAACCCGGCCAGAAGCTGAACTGGAAGAACCAGCCTTTGCCCGGCCTGTCAAAGGGCTTGACATAGTTGACTCCCACGATCAGGTAGCCGAAGACATTCACCCGGAGGCCGATCCCGGCGCTGGAGACCGGCTTGCGCTCCCCGTTTAAGAAAGTCGGTTTGTTCGTCTCGAACCAGGCGACTCCCCAATCGTAGAAGAGCAGCATATCGATGGGAAAGACGCCGTAGAATCCCTTCCCGATGCCCAGGGCCCCGAAAAGAGGGAACCGGAGTTCGGCATTGGCGACCAGCAGCTTGGAGCCGAAGAGCCTATTGACGTCGAATCCCGTGCCTCCCGTATACTCGTCGACGGACAAGGAATAATAATCGTAGCCCCGGACAAAGGTATCATAGCCGAGATAAAGCGGATAGATCCGATTATCTTCGGCGTCCCGTCCGTAGCGGCCGTAATGAAGGGCGCGGAAAGCGAGCGTGAAGGGCCGTAGCGGCATGAAATAGCGCCGGTAATCGGCCATGAGCGTGTACATGCTGAAGGAACCGAAGGTGGGCATCGCCTCAAGGATGTAGCTTTGACCAAGGATCGGAGCGGTGGCCCCGAAGATCGCGCTGTCATAGACAAGGGCCATTGACGAGTAGAAATAGCTGATGCTGTCCGGAGAGGGCAGCTTGGTGATATCGCGGTAGAGCGGATAACCGTCGATCGTGTACGCTTGGGTGATCCTTTCATTGTCGAAATCGATCAGCTGGTAACCGGCGTACATTTCCACCCTTTGGACCTGGCTGATCGGATAGGCCGCGTACCCACCCACCTGGTAGTTGATCTGCCAGTAAAGGATCTCATCCTCTATATAGGCCTGCTGCTCGGGATCATAATAGACCTGGTACCCTCCATAAACATAGGGGATGCGGCCGACCACACCCCCCCAATTTATCCGGTTCTGGGAATTCTGGTAGCTCACGATGCCGGTCAGGTCCTTCAGCCGGCTCGAGCTTTGAACGATCGTCCCCAGGTTGTGATAACCCAGCATATCCGTCCAGTAGAGCCCGACGCCTCCTCCCGTATAGGTCCCGAAGCGGTCCACTCCGACTCCGATCTGAGGCGGGGCGACATAGTCAAGAGTGAGTTTCGGCTTGTAGGAAGATTCTGGGAATTCGACCTGCTCAGGCAGCCCAAAGAGGGGGTTCCTCAGAAGTCCGAGGAGAGCGCCGCCCGGCTGGTCCCGCGGAGGAAGGACAGAGAGGAGCTTTCCGCCGAAGCCGGCGATGTTGGCATCTCCTTGAAGGGATTCCTTCTGATCGCTCACATAGATCGTATAGTATCCGCCATCATAGCCGGAATAAGCCAGTTGGCCCGTGCCTTCGGCGACCGAGAGGGCCGGGCTGAGGTCGGTGATCCCGCTCACACCGGTGTAAAGATTGGTGATCTGATAAAGCTTCTTGCTTTCCAGGTCGATACGGTAAATGTCTGTCTTCCCGCTTTGGTCGGATAGAAAAATCAGGCCCTTGGAGTCGGGAGTCCATTCCGGGTTTATGTTCTTGGCCGCTGAAAAGGCGGGAACGCGCTCGATCTTCAGGGAGACGGGATCGAGGAGCGCCAGCTCATAGTCGCCGATGCTCAACAGGGTCATGTCCGTGGTGAAGCGGTCCGTAACAAAGGCGATCGACCGGCCGTCCGGAGACCAGCTCGGGTGGAGGTCGGCAAAAAAGTCGTCGCTCACCTGCTTGGAGGTTTTTGTCTTCACGTCATAGATAAAGAGGTCCGATTTTCCCCCGGTCATGGCGGAGAAGGCAATGGACCGGCCGTCCGGCGACCAGGTGGGGCTGAAGATCTCGTCCAGGTTCTTGAACTCGACCTCCTCCACGATCTTTTCCTTGGCCAGGTCAAAGAAGGTCAGGATGGGTTTGCCCTTGGCGATCGCGCCAAAGACGAATGTCTTGCCTTGAGGGTCCCAGGCGCCCGCCGACCGGATGAACTGGATGCTCTCGAATTCCGGGTTGACCGCCGTCTCCGTGACCTTCTTCTTGATCTTCCCGGTCCGGGCGTCAGCCAGATACAAATCGATGGAAAAGAGATCGCGCGTTGAAAGGAACATGATGTTCTTGCCGTCGGGGCTGATGACGGGAGAGACATTGTAGGGATTCATTTCCTCTCCCTTCAACAGGATCCGGCTGGCCGGGTCAGAAAGCTGGGTTTGCTGCAGGACCGGCTCATAGGCCTTTTTGTAGGCCTCCTTCCAGTCCTTGCCCAATTGCTCGTAAGAGACGCCGAGAACCTTGGAGGTCACGGCTTCGATGTCACCCACGCGGCCGACGCTCTTCATCAGGCGGGACACCGTTTCATCTCCCCACCGGCCCGTGATATAGGCCCAGAGGGCCTGGCCATAGCGATACGGGAAGTACTTGTAGGGGTTTTCCAACTTCTTGATTGCCGGGATGAAATCCCGGCGGCTGGCATCCCGCATCCACATCGCCGTATGCGGGTCGACCGCTCCGATGGAAAGATACTCCGCCAGCCCCTCAATGAACCAGAGGGGGACACGGGCCAGGCTGGCGTTCATCCCCCCGCCCGGGCCGCCCTCCGAGGTCATGTCGTACTGAAAGGCGTGCACGAGCTCGTGGCCGATGACGTGGTCCGTTTCGTACGGCGAGGAGCCCACGGGCAGGATGATCCGCCGTTTGAAAGACTCGGTCACGCCTCCCGTGCCTTCGCCGATCAACCCGGAGAGGACGGTCGTCTGCTGGAAATCCGGGCTGCTCGAATACATGATAAGAGGCTGACGCCCCTTAAGCTCGTGCCCGAGCATACGCGACAGCCGGGCATACCAGCGTTCGGCTATCCGGGCCGATTCCTCGGCCACGCCCTTGAATTCAGGATAGAAATAGACGTCGAAGTGTTTGGTCTTTATGATCCGGAAATCAAACTTCTGGTATTGGACTTTGTTCCGGCCGAAGTACTGAGCCTCGAGCTCCGGACCCAGGAGAAGAACGGCCAGGACAGTCAGGAATAGCCAGTGTGAGAGTCTCCGTTTTTGGGACATGGTTCCCTCCTCCGCTCTTTGCCTCAGAGCCGCCTTTCGCCGGCGGCAAAACATATTAATCTTATCGGTCATATCAAATCACTAGGGATGCGATAACGGCGCACGCACCCGCCAGGACCCAAAATCCTGTCCTTTCTATCATCAATTTTAACACATTTGTCGATATCGTATATGCAATTTTTATGCCAGGTCATGGTCCCTGGATGGTCTGAACCCGAATGATCTCTGTCCTCCTGTTTTGCTGGGATGTCACTTGCCGAGGACAGATGTCCCTCCTCCAGCCGGACCCCTAGAGTCCTGTCCTCCCCTATTTCGCCAGGCGGTTGAACCAGGCGATCTCGGCCAAGCTTTTGCGGCTCCTTTCGCGGGAAGGCTTCGCCTCGGGATATCCCAGGGCCATCAGGGAAACGATCTTATACTGGCGAGGGATATGAAAGAACTTTCGGGTGCCGCGGGAATTGAACCAGCCGATCCAGCACGTTCCCAGGCCGAGCTCTTCCGCCTGGAGAGCCAGGTGCTCCCCCGAAATGCCGATATCGATGAGGTAAAAGACAACGCCCTGGATCTGCCGGCCGAGGCGGTTGGCCAGAAGGTCGGGCCGGGCCAAGATGACGATAAGCACTGGGGCTTTGGCGGCAAAGCGGGAAAACGAATAGATGCCGGAGAAAGCCGTGGCGGCGAAGCTCTGCTTGACCGCCGGGTCATCGATGACCAGAAAACGCCAGGGTTGCACGTTTTCCGCCGAGGGCGCCAGCCGGGCGGCTTCCAGGCAGGCCAGGATCTTATCGCGCCCGACCGGCATGTCCAGATAGCGGCGCACGCTGTGGCGCTTTCGAACGAGCTCCTGGAATGGTGTCGCTGCGATGTTCATTGTGGGCTCCAGCATCTCCATATCATAAAAAGGGTTTCCGGGGAAGAGCTTCCTCCCCGCGCTTGTGCTTCCGCTTAAATTTTCCGGTTTTTTCGGCTAGAATGCATCTCGTTGCGTACCGGCGCGCCACTGCCTTCCGGGACAGGAGGTTAATGCCGTCGTTCGATTTCTCGGACCTCAAATTGTTCGGGGCGATCGGGTTTCGCTATATCTTCCAGCGCTA
>DAIPLF010000400.1:0-2389 GCA_036769375.1 Candidatus Aminicenantota bacterium
CGTGCGTGTCCAGCTCGATCAGAGTGATCGTCGGACCATCTCCCAGGTGGACCGTGGCAGTGGTGGCGACGCGCGTCGGCTTGAATCCCGCCTTGGTCAACAACGCCGCCAGGAACATAGAGAAACAGCCGGCGTGGGCCGCGCCGACCAACTCTTCCGGATTGGTGCCCGGGCCTGATTCAAAGCGCGAGGCATATGTGAAGGGGCCTTCGTATCCGGTCTTGCCTACCTTCATGGTGCCGGAGCCTTCCCGTAAAGTGCCTCTCCATTCCGCGGTCGAAGTTCGAATCGCCATACTTTCCTCCCTTTTATAAGGAGATGATTCTTTGAGTCCTTTGGATTATACCCGACTCGACGGCCGGAGTACAGGCGCCTTCTATCTCTTAATCGGGCAGGATGGCGGCCCGCAGGCTATCTTCTAGATTCGCCTTCTCCTCAAATGCTTTGGACTTCCAGCCTGGAGAAAGCCGGTCGAGGAGCGTAGCCTGGGCCATGCCGCTCAGGTAAAAGCGGAGATCTCCCTCTTGCCCGCAGAGGTTCCTCCTCAACCTGGCCAAATCCGCGGCGAGGAAGGGATGGCCTGACCGATAATTGACGTAATCCGCGTCGCTCGCCCGGAGCTCGGCGAGTTCATAGAACCGGACTTCAGCATACTTTGCCAGCCCCTCCAGCCATTCAAGCTCACGTTCGTAGGAAATAAGCTCCAGGTCGAGGGGAATTTGCCTTCGGCGCGATTCCCGGATATCCAAGAATTTTCTAGCCAGACCGGAAATCGCAGTCACCTCCTTGGCTCTTAGCGCGTCGGCAAGGGTTTCTCCTTCATTATTCCAAGCGGCGGAAAACGCAGGGTCTTTGTAAGGGTATCTCTCTTCGGATTTGTAAACGCTCATGGCTCTCGCAAAACGCTGCGGCGCTAGAGTCGCTTGGAAGGCATGGAAGACTTCGTGGAGCATTATCACGACGTGAAATTCCCGACTCAGCCGGAATGGAATCTTGCTATTCATCAGTTCCAGAGTGCCTATGCTTGCGGCCCACCGTGTTCCCACAGCAACCGCAAAAGATTGAGGATTCTGGGTGGGGCGCCGGTGATAAGGTCGTCCCAGGAAATCATCACCTTTGACGACTTGCCAGGGGGACGGCGGCTCCGACTCCCCGATAAGAAATTCATAGCGCTCATTATGGAGGATGATGGGGAGTGCCAGGCGGCTCAGGCCGGGCCATACTTGATCACCCAATTCGGTTTTTAGACGCAGGACTTCAGCGATCTCTGCTTTATCAGCAGTGCTCAGCACCTCGGAATCCAAGGGAGAAGCCTGGACTGCGGCCGCACTTGTCATTGGCTCCGAAAGCAGCCAACAAAAAGGAGCGGCCATCAGGAGGAACGTAAAACATCCCGTCTGAAATCCGGATTTTTTCATTTCCGGCGCAGCGCGGGCAAGACCACGTGAGAGGGAGAGGCGGAGTTCCGCTCGACGGTGAGGACCGGAGCGCCCTCCTTGGGATACCTGTCCTTGAGCGCATCGTCGTGACCGGCGATCGCGATCCGGATGGAATGCCCTTTTTTAAAAACTGTCGAGATCGGGAACAGGGTGATGGCGACCTCCGCGGTCTCGCCGGGAACGAGAGGCAGGGCGTCCGCTCTTTTGTAAGTGTGATAGACGCCGAGCGGCACGTACGGCGCCGTCGCGGGGTCGGCCGTTTTTCGGTGGATCGCCCGAAGCAGTCCCTCGGTCAGGTAGGAAACGCGGCCGTCCGGGCCCACGTCTTCAAGGTAAACGTAGAATGCCCCGTCCTCATGAGTGGAAGCCACATGGAGCGTCGCCGTCGGGCTTCCCGTCACCTCGAGGTCCTCGGCGAGCGGAGCGGAGGTGTAGGTGAGGAGCTTCCTGTCCTCGTCCCTGCGGTCTCCATAGCGGACGGGCATGCCCATCTGGCTCATCCACCGGTTCTCGTTGCCGGTGGTGGCCGTGAAATCCACCGTGTAGCTATCGCTGCCCTGGCCGTCGGTTCCCGGATCCATGGTCAACTTTTTATCAGGCGCCAGATACCAGGTCTCGTTGACGATCCCCTCAGGAGGCCAGACGGCGGTTTCCCTCCAAGTGTTGGCCACATAGGTGAAATAGATGATCCGGCGCTCTTCCCTTCCCTCTCCCGTCCCTTTCAGATGACGGTCGAAATACTCGAAGAAATCATCCTTCGCCAGTTCACTTCCTCCCGGATACTCGGGGGAATTCTCGCCGAACGGGTTGACGAACTCGTTCTGGGGATGCCCGGCCGGGAGGAGGACGATTTTCTGGGGTGTGTTGAAGGTCAGGAATTTCTCGAGAGCGCCTTCGGCGACTCCGGCGTCCAGCCAGCCGGCCCGGGTGTTGGTGTTCACCTGGGCTTT
>DAIPLF010000401.1:0-2384 GCA_036769375.1 Candidatus Aminicenantota bacterium
TACGCTTTGACGAATCCCGGACGCGGGCTCAGGGCCACATTGCGCAGGGTCGGCACTTTGTGCTTGCCGCTGTTTTCCGGGGCGTACTTGGAGTATTTCTCCGTCCCCTTCAAGAATCCCCCGAGGCCTTCGTCGACCCACTTCTCCCCGTCGGGATTCCACTCTTTCGGCATCCGATAGAAGGGATTATCCGGGTTCCTGGGAAGGCCCAGGTTGTCGTAGGTGAAGTCGGTGAACAAAGGAGGCTTGCCGCCGACCGAGGTGAGGGCGTGGCAGGCCGAACACATGGCCTGGCTGTTGAACAGGGCAAGCCCCTTGAGTTCAACCGGATCCAGACCCAGGTCAGCAAACTTTTCCCGGTTGGATCCGTCGATGGAGGCAACCTCCAGTCCGGCGGCCTTCGCTTTGCGCCAGAAATCGTCAAATTTCGAGTTGAAAGGATTGACCTCGGCCGACCTCTCATACGCGGCGATGGAGCGGCCGATGCGTTCGTAGGTGCCGTCGATATCCTTGGCCGCGTCAAGCGATCCCTTTCCCCAGACTTTTTCAAACAAGGAAGCATAATCGGACTTCTGAACCATGAGGGCGATGCTTTTTTTGTCCGGCATGTTCTGCTCGAGCGGGTTGAGGAAAGGACCCATGGCCTGTTCGGCCAGGGGGTCGCCCAGGGTATCCCCCGTTGCCCGGCCGTCCCAGAACATCCCGCCGACGAAATTCCCCTCTTTGTCGAGGTGGAGGGGCGGGCAGTCGCCTGCGTAGGCGGCGGCCGGAGGCTTCCGGTTGCCGAACCGGCCTTTAACCGCGCCCTCGTAGACTCCGGCCATTTCATTGATAGCTTCGTCCGGACCGGTCATGCCGACGTTGGGGGCATGACAGGCGGCGCAGTCCTGTCCCGGGGGTGTGGAGAGGTTCTTGTCAAAAAACAGCCTTTTTCCGAGTTCTTCCAGGGGAGACAGAGAAGACGGCGATTTCTGCGCCACTCCGACTCCGGCTGATAGGCACAAGGCGAGAACGGCAATAGCAAAGACTTTTCTGTTCTTCATTTTCAACCTTCCTTTCTTCATGTCCCGCTTCATTTTTTTCCAGCGCGACCGTGAGCCATCCATTTACCAATAGGAAGAGCCTTTGTCAAATTTTCCTAAAAGCAACTTTACGTCCTGTAAAGGGAGTTTACAGCGGAAGAAACGGGCCGCCGCTTGATCCCTGGAGGCGACCTTATCTTATTCAATAACAAAGATTTGCTGAAAGCGTCCTGGCATGGAAATTGCTTCTCAATTGGACAGATCGGCGGTCAAGGTTCCTATCAAGCCGGGAATAACTCCTCGGCATCCGTTGTATAAAGGACGGGAGCGCCAATGAGGCCGGATAATGGCGGTGAAAGAGACCTCATAACGAAAGCGAAGACGGGAGACATGGACGCCTTCGAATCGCTGGTCAGGAAATACCAGAGAACAGTCTACCTCCTGTGCCATCACATCACCGGCACGCACCAGTCGGCCGACGACCTCTCCCAGGACACATTCATAAAGGCCTATCTGGCGCTTCCTCATTTCATCGACGGCCATGCCTTCTTTCCCTGGATCCGCCGGATCGCCCTCAACAACTGCTTCAACTACCTCAAGAAAAGAAAGCGGGAAAGGCCTTTGGCCGAGGAGGAGAAAGTGGCCCGGCACAATTTCCTGTCCTCTCCGAATGAATCGCCCCCCGACTCTGTCCAGAGGGAAGAGATGGAGAGAAAGTTCAAGGAGGCTTTGCGGGCTCTTCCGCCCGATCAGAAGGTCATCTTTTCGCTTCGGGCCATCGAGAACCTGAGCTACCAGGAGATCGCCCAGGAGCTGCACATCCCGACAGGAACGGTCATGTCGCGCTTGAACAGGGCCCGCAAGAAACTCAGAATCCAGATGGCCGAATACCTGGGGAGGAGCTGATGAGGCACCGCAAGCTCCAGGGCCTCTTGGGCGCCTATCTGGACAATGAACTTCAGGGAAAGGAGAAGCTCCGGGTTGAGGAACACCTGCGGGTCTGCCGGGCCTGCCGGGAAGAGCTCGAGATCTTGAAGAGGCTGGATGCCCTGGCCCGCTCGCTCTCTCCGGCGCCCCGGGAAGAGCCTTATTGGGAGGCATTCCCGGCTAGGGTCAGCGCCGCCGTCAGACAGCGGCTCAATTCCGGCCGGGGAAAGGAGGCCGCCATGTTCAGCGATTCCTTTATCGTAGCCGAACGAAGCCTCAGGCGCTCAGCGATGGTCTTTCCTCTTTCGCTGGCCGCCCACATCATCATCGTTTCTTTGCTCGTGATCATCCCGCTTATGAACACGGGCGAATTGCCCCGTGTCGAAATCTATAGTGCCTTTCTCGCTCCCCCGCCCCCACCGCCTCCTCCACCCC
>DAIPLF010000402.1:0-2384 GCA_036769375.1 Candidatus Aminicenantota bacterium
CCGTACCGCGGTCCCGGGTATCCATTATCAGATGGATGCAGGTCTGTCAACTGAAACGGTTGACTTCGTCCTCCGGTCAAGGATATCCTGAACGGGCTGAACGTCAGGACTGCAAAACCGCCGTGGAAATAATCGATCACATCCCGGTGAAACTCGAAGCTGAGGACATCGCCCGGCGACTGCGCATCCGCCCCGAGCGGATCGGGGCCTCCAATCTAGAGGAACTCATCGCGCTGGCGGGGCGGTTAGTCAAGCTCCGGGCGGTCACCGATATCTCCTATGTCGGGACGATGGATGCCGACGGCGTTGAGGTGGCGGGTGTCTTTTTCCGGAGCCGCGTCCTCCGGCATAACCTGGACGGCATCCAGAAAGTCTTCCCTTATATCATGACGATCGGCGCGGAACTGGAACATGCTGCCTCCTCCGGCGGCGACCTGCTCAGACAATATTATCTCGAAGAGATCGCCAACCTCGTCCTCGAGCAGGGCGCTGCCTGGCTGGCCGAGAGACTCCAGGCCCGCTGGGGCATTCCCCTTCTCTCCAACATGAGCCCCGGGTCCCTCGAAGACTGGCCCATCACCGAGCAGTCAAAGCTCTTCTCGCTGTTCGGCGATACGGAAAAAACCATCGGGATCAGGTTAACGGACCGCTTCCTGATGCTCCCCCGCAAATCCATCTCGGGGATCCTTTTCCCCTCCGAAGAGGGGTTCACAGCCTGTGAGCTCTGCCCCCGCGAAGTCTGCCCCTCAAGACGTGCCCCATATGACAAAACCCTGGCCGCGGAGTACCCAAAACGCGGCTTCAGCACAGACTAGAGAAAGGGCCTGCCCTACTTTTTTATCGGCGCAAATTTCAAACGAGGAAGGACGATCCGAGTCGTAGAGATTTTTTGCCCTTTCATAAACTCGAGCATGGCATCTTTTATCTGTGGCGAGGATAAAAAGAGCGGGTCGCTGTGCACGGCCCCTTCGATGATCAGATGCTCACTGTTGGGAAAGCCGCGCCGCACTTCCTCGGCGTTGCCGACCGGGGTCCGCACGTCAAAGGTCCCGCTGATAAAGAGCGCGGGAGTTTTTGAGCGGGGCTCTTGGCGAAAGCTATCGCCCAGGTCTGGACTTCCCCAGGCATCGCAGACGTAAGGCTGTGGCAAATCGATGACGTCTTCGAGCAGACAGGTTTTTGCCTCCTGTTCGATCTGCCGACGGCGAGCGGCCGAGACTCCCGAATAGCAATCCATCATGTAGGCCATGGCCGAGCCAAGGTTCGCAAGTCCTTTGCTGATGAAGTTCATCCAGTCTTGCGCGGCAAGCGAGAAATCGCCCTTTGACATCGCATAGAAACGCGCCGGCAGCGAGGCTTCGCCGCCGCCGAAGGAGCTAACAGCCAAAATTTGAAGCGCGAGTTTGTTGATTCTCACGATCGTCTTCCGCTGTGTGCGGGGGTCCCTGGCTTCGACGACGACCGGTTCGCGATCGACCTGTCCGAACACCCGCTCCATCAACCCCAGAAAATCCGGCACGTCTTTAGAAAGCTCGGGGTCATCCTTCACCAGCCGGTCTATCTGCTCGAGATGTCTTTGAATGTTGCTCGGCAGCTTGATCGTTTGGGTCAGGCCCTCGACTCCGGCGAGGATCACGCGATCGATGCCGCGCTCGTGCCGTTTGATCGTCGCCAGAGAAAGATGCGTGCCGTAGCTTATGGCCCAGAGGCTGATTTTCTTTGCGCCGAGGGCTTTTCTGAGGTCATCCAGGTCGTCCGCGCTTTCATTCGTATTGTATCCGTCGAGGTCAACGCCCTCCTTGCGGAACCGTTCGGCGCAGCTGCGCGAGGCCCGGCGGAAGGCTTCCAGCAGTTCTTGCCGATCCGGCGCTTTGTCCGCGGCATAATCGACCGGATCGAGGCAATAGAGGTTCGGCTCGGATTGGCCGATTCCCCGCTGGTCGAGGGCGATGACATCGGCGACCTCGCGCAGAGCCATGAAAAGGGGGAAGCGGGTGCCGCGCGCCGTCTCAATGCCGGAGCCTCCGGGACCGCCGGCCAGATAGATAATCGGGGAGCCCGGGTTCTCCGAGGTGGACTTGAAGCGGACGAAGGCGATCTCGATCAGGCGGCTGTCCGGCCTCCGCCGATTCTCAGGCACGAGGAGCCTGCCCAGCTCTGCTTCGACTTTTTCTTTGCCGGCCGACTCGAAGACATAAGGTTCTATCTTCAGGTCACCGGCTTTCTGGGCGTTGGCTCCGGCCACGGCAATTAAGAAACAGGCCACGCCGAGTAGTCCCGCCCGAGCAAGATTCGCGTATTTCATCTTTTCTCCTTAAGAACCAACCTTAGAATATAGATACGGACAGCCGGGAAAATGGTTGCCGGCGCCCGCCCGATCGAAT
>DAIPLF010000403.1:0-2371 GCA_036769375.1 Candidatus Aminicenantota bacterium
CCGGCGGGGTCCACCTGGAGCTGCTGCTCCCTGAACTGGAAAGCGGTGCGCATTGCGGCCGCGCCCGTCTTGAAGTCGTAGCCCAGGACGGGTGCTGTGACCTGCGGGAGGCCTGAGGCGGCGCCGACCGTTATGGTCCGCTCGTGGACCGTGAATTCCTTGCCCACCGCGTTTTGAAGAAGAACGGTCAGGCCGTAGCTCCCTTCGATCACCGGGAAGGAATCCTGGAAGGAGATCCCGTTCGCCCGGATGTTATCCACCCTGTCGGGAGGGATATAGACGGGAAAATCCTTGGAATACTGGAAGATGATCGTCTCTCCTAACCTCAGGCTCACGTCCATCTTGAAGCTGCAGAAATATTGGTTCTTGGGTTCGTAGTAGTCCATGGAGATGGTCTTGGGCGAGACGGCGAAATGGCAGAAGGTGAAGCCCAGTATGGGGTCTTTGGCCAGGGCGACGGTGGCCGTGCTCTCGACGTAGTTGGTCAGGTACTCCGTGCTGACGATACCCTTGAGATTGAGGAAATGGGTGGCGTAGGCGGAGCTGATGTTTTTCTTCGGAGACTCCTCGATAGAGGCCATGATGATGTTGTTCTGGGGCGAAGGAACGAAGTTGTACGGGAACTGTCCCGGGATCATGGAGATGGAAACGCCGGCCAGGGTCGGGGCCTGTTCTTTGATCTTCTCATACATGGCCTGGTAGTCGGTGACATCGACTCCCTTGGTATCGACGAGCAGGCTCAGCGGGCTGTCGGTGAGCTGGTTGTAAAGCTTGAATTCCCCGGACCCTCCGCGCTTAAAAAAGACCACGGCGAAAAAGGCCGGCAGGCCCTTGGCCTTGTCACCGTAATAGTACCAGACCTGGGTGGGATGGATGCCGGACATCCCTTCGAAGCGCTCGATCGAAGTCGGGGCGCCGAGGATGATATGCATCCGGCCCATGTCGGTCATCCAGCCTTCCCGGGGCGTACCCCGGTGGAAATAGGTGTTCGCATAATTGAAGCGCTTGATGTGCTCCTCTTTGAACTCGTTCTGGGGCGTCCCCGGGGTGGGATCCCGCTGTTTCCAGAACGATTCGATGAAGATATCCCGCTCCCGGTCCGAACCCAATTTTAAAAAGACTTCTTTCTCAACGGGCAGGATGATGTAGCTCACAAGCTTCAGCCAGTCCCGGTAAGTCTGGGGGAGGTCTTTCTCGCTGAACTGGCCGCCGCGAAGCGCCCCGGCCAGTAGGGCAATGCCCAACACAGCCGTTGCCAGGCGATGTCGTCTCATGATGGGCTGCTTCCGAGGCCGGCTAGATCTTGGTCTTCAGGAACTCGATGAACCCTTTGACCTGGCCCGCCCGTTCGGAGTCGGGGTCGTACTTTAGATATTCCTCGAAGACGGCGATGGCTTCCTTGTATTGGCTCATGGCCAGATAGGTCAGCCCGAGCTGGTAGATGGCGTCGGTGAAGTCGGGCTGGATCTTTATGGCCTGACGGTAGTACTTCACGGCCTCATCGAATTTCGACTGGCTGTAAAACTTCGAGCCGATATTGAAGAGGACCGTCTGGTCCCGGATCTTTTCAAAATCGACCTGGCTGTACCACTCCATGGCCTTGTCGTTGTCGCCCCTGTTCGAATAGCAGTTCCCGATGAGGACCAGAGCCTCTGCGTTCTTCGGGTCCTTCTCGAGGACTTTCTTATAGGCCTCTTCGGCCTGGTCGTATTTCTGGAGCTCGAAATAACAGTTCCCGATGTTTATGTTGATGATCGTGATATCGGGGTTCTTGACGAGGATCCCCTCGTAAGCGGCGATGGCGGCCTCGTAGTTTTTCTCCTGGAAGAGCTTGTTGCCCTCGCTGAGCTCGGCCTTGACTTCGTCCGTGAGCAAAGGGCCCTCCACCTTCTGGAGCTGGATTTGGATGGGCGGGTTCTTGGTGATCTCCGGGATGTTGGCGCTGAGCTTCTTCGGCATATAGCCTGATTTTTCAAAATCGATGTCCCAGCCGCCTCCCCGGATATAATTGGCAAACCACTCGCCCTTGGCGTCCGTCGTGACCTCAAACCCGGACTGACCCCGGGCGGAGTAGAGTTTGACCTTAACGCCCTCGATGGGCTTCCCGTCCTGGTCGACGACGACGCCCTTGAGACGGCCCAGCCCTTTCCAGCTCTGGGCCTGGAGGAGAAAGAAAACCACCAGCAGACATAAGATTATGAGGCCGGTTCTTTTAATCCACATCGCGCACTCCTCGTATCTTTGGGCTTTTATATTAACATTCTCCAGGTCAAAAGAAAACTTTCGGAACGGGACGCGCCGCGACAGGACCCGTTCTTCCCCAAAAAAAAGCCCCTTCCGGGGAATCCCGGAAGGGGCTTTGAACTCGTGC
>DAIPLF010000404.1:0-2368 GCA_036769375.1 Candidatus Aminicenantota bacterium
GTCCACGGGCGCAGACTCATATTCTAGTCCAAAACAGCCGATCCTGTCAATCGATCCGGCCTTCCAGAACAAAGTCAGATTGGGAAGCAAAGAAAACGGATTGATTTTGGCGAATCGTTTATTTAATATTGGACCTCACTTCTTGGGCGAAAACTGTGCCGGAAGACGAAGGAGTTCGATCATGGGCAAGCTGATCTATTTGGACAACGGCGCCACTTCTTTTCCCAAGCCCGAGGAAGTTTATGAGTACATGGATCGATTCTACCGCAATTTTGGGGTCAACCCCGGCCGCTCCGGCTACGACCTCTGCCTGGAGGCGGGAGCCGTCGTCGATGAAACCCGGAAGAGGCTGACGCGTTTTTTCAATGGCCAAGACCCGAACCGGCTATGCTTTTCCTATAACTCCACAGACGCGCTTAACCTGATCATCTTCGGCCTGCTCCAGAAGGGAGATCACGCCGTCAGCACGACTCTTGAGCACAATTCGGTCCTCAGGCCGCTCTACCATCTCTGGAAATACGGCGGCGTCGAGGTGGACCATATCCCGTTCGACAGCCGGGGGTTCACCGACCCCGACGATTTCCCCAAGAGATTCAAGACGAACACTCGCCTGGTTGTCGTCAACCATGCTTCGAATGTCATCGGCACGGTCCAGCCCATCAGGGAGATCGGCCGGTTTTGTCGTGAGAGAGGGATCCCATTGGCCGTCGATGCCTCTCAAACAGCCGGAAAAATCCCCATCGATATCGAGGCCATGAACATCGACGTCGTGGCCTTCACAGGGCACAAGTCCTTGCTTGGACCAACCGGCATCGGCGGGTTGTATGTCAGGGAGGGCGTGGAGATCCGGCACACCCGCGCCGGCGGAACCGGGGTCCGCTCGGCTCAGCGCACCCACCTCGACGAATATCCTTATCGCCTCGAATACGGCACCCCCAACACAATCGGCATCGCCGGTCTCCAGGCGGGATTAGGATGGATTGAAAAACAGGGGCTCGACTCCATACAGGAACACGAGATGAAGCTGACGGCCAGGCTCCGGGACGGGCTCAGGGATGTGGATGGAGTCGACCTCTACGCTCAGGAAGACCTGACTGACCATATCTCTGTCCTCCTCTTCAACGTGAATGGGCTGGACGCATCCGACACCGCCACCATGCTGGATGTGGACCACAACATCGCCTGCCGTTCGGGGCTGCACTGCGCTCCTCTCGTCCACGAGCAGCTGGGGACCGATAAAATTCACGGAGCGGTCCGGTTCGGCATTGGACCTTTCAATACGGGGGACCAGATAGAAATGGCCGTACAGGCGGTCCGGGAAATCACCGAGTTTCGGAAAAAAAGAAGGGCTGGATAAGGCGGGGAATTAGACACAGCCGTCGGGCTTGGGCAGCCCGGCGACTTTGCAGGCGCCCTTGGCGGGGCCCGAGGGGAACAATTCGTAGATACGCTTCAAGGGAAAACCCGTGGTCTGGCAGACCTTCCGGACCATGGGGGCGAGGTTATTTTCGAGAAAATATCGGCGGATGAAGTGGATCACTTCCCAGTGTTCTTTGGACAGCCGCTCGATGCCCTCTTCGCCAAGGGCAAGGACCGCGGCGACGGCTTCGGTCCATTCCTCCGGGTGTACCAGGAATCCTTCCTCGTTGAGTTCGTATAACCTGCCTTCGACCTCTACATGGGACACAGCTGTCTCCTTATCGAAAAAGCTGATTTTCCTGTGGACCAACAATCACGGGTATCCAGAGATAGTTTATTATAGCACAGGCGGGCGAGGACGAGAAAACAGCCTATCCAACGGTTGCAATCAGGGGATGGGGTCGGACCGGCGAACGATCTCTCGCGGAACTCCCCAGGCGAGAGGAATCGCCTTGGAGCGGTGGAAGGTTTTCGGCCGCCTCCAGGCGCAAACGTTATTCTCCTTGGCCCCCGGCTCGAAGATCCCGCCGACGTTTTCAGCGATCTGCTTCCGCCCGACCCATTTGAGCCAGGGTGATGACCACGCCATCCTGGACGGGCAGGAACGAGGCCCTGCAGAGAATGGGATTGCCGCCGAACAGCATCTCCTCCGCCAGGCTCCTTTCTTCCTCTTTCACCCGGCGGACAAGGTTCACGAAAGGAGTCAGCCTCACCATTTCCCAGAAGTGTTTGCCTTCCAGAGCTTCCTGGCCGATGATGTTCTTGGCGCTCTGGTTGCAGAGAATGATCTTGCCCGCCCTGTCGAGGACGAGCAGCCCCTCTTGCATGGAAGCTACGATATTATCCAGCTCTTCTTTGCTCTTCTGGAGGTCATTGAACAGGGTTTTGATATCAGAGGTCATGGCGTTGAAGCTCGTCGCCAGTTCCTTCCATTCGTCGGAGCTCCGGA
>DAIPLF010000405.1:0-2359 GCA_036769375.1 Candidatus Aminicenantota bacterium
AGGTGCGCTGGCGGAAGAGCAGGTAGAGGCCGAGCGGTCCGAAGATAAGGTTGGGCCCCCACGAAGCCAGGAACGGGCTCAGGAAACCGACGTAACCCAGACTCCGGAAAACCCCCAGCGCTCCCCAGTAGAGCATGGCGATGGCAACGCTCAATCCCAGGCCGACCAGCGCGCCGCGCTTCCCCATGGAAAAGGCGAAGGGAATGGCCAAGAGCGTCATGACCACGGCGACAAAGGGGAAGGAAACTTTAGAGCTTAAGTCGACCTTGAAGCGCCTCGTCTCGAAGCCCATTTCCTCGACCTCGGCCGTGTATTTCTTGAGCTCGCCGAAGCTCATCAGGGAGGGTTCTTTGATTTCCCTGACAAAATAGACCGGGTCCTCGGCCAGGCGCAGGTCCATTTCCTGGAAGGCTTCGAATCGGGCCTGGGTTTCGCCGGGGAAACTACGCGACCAGCCTGAGGTCAGGCTCAGCTGGTTGCCCTCAAGCCGCCCCTTTTCGGCGTAGAGCCGTCTGGCCAGAGACCAGGACGATAGATCGATATCGAAGACCGAGAGCTGGCTGAAGGCTCCCGTCGCCCGCTCAAAATAGCTGTAGTGGTAGATGCGGCTCTTATTCCTGCTCAGCACCCAGCGCCTGTCAAGGAAGCTGTAGCTCCTCGCCGGAACATCGTTGATCCGGTTCCAAACCTCCTCGGCTTTCTTGTTGGCCGACGGCACCAGCCGCTCCTGGAGGCCGAAGGAGAACAGGCTGACGACGCCTGCCGTTACGATGAGCGAGAGGACGAGGCGGTAGATGCTTAACCCGCCGGCTTTCATGGCCGTGATCTCGTTGGATTTGGTCAGCAGCCCGAGCGTCAGCAGGGCGGTGGCCAAGACGGTCACGGGAAGGATATAGTTCATGAATTCCGGAATGCGGTACTGGATGTAGCGGAAGAGAAGAGAGAGCGGCTTTTGGTGCTCGTAGATATTGTCGATGCGCTCAAAGAAGGTGACGATCATCGAGATCGAGAGCAAGGCCAGGAAGACGAGCAGGAAGATCGCCGCATATTTGCGCATGATATAGCGGTCGAGGGTGTTGGGAAAGCGGAGGGAAAGCCAGGGCCGTCTCACCGAGGACCCTCTCCTGGCCCGCTGAAAGGCGGGGAGGCGGATGAGTACGGGTCGGCCCATTTTCTTCTTCAGGCCGCGGAGCGAAAAGAACTCAAAGAGCGGAGATTCCCGGGAGGTCCGGGCAAAAAGATAAAGACCGGCCAGGAGAAAGAGGAAGTTCGGCCCCCACATGCCGAGGAAGGGTGAGATGTTCCCCTCCATGGCGTTTTTTTCGCCGGCGGTGATCAGGATATAGTACACCAATATGATCCCCAGGCTGATGGTGAACCCGCTGGTGCGGCCGCCCTTTCTTGTCGATATCCCCAGCGGGATGCCGACCAGAACAAAAACGAAGCAGACAAAAGGCAGGGCGAACTTCTTGTGGATCTCAACCCAATGGGAACGCCACTCCCTGGCTCGCAGCTGGAGCCCGAATTCAACCTCTTTCCGCCGGACCTCGGCGGCTTTCGGCGAGCTTGGGCTGGAGGCGAGGCTCCGCTTCTCGGCTTCGAGCTTCGCCCGCTCAGCCCTGATCCCCTCCACACTGAACATCAGCTCTCCGATATCCTTTTCCCGCACCCGTTTCTCGCTCGAGAACTGGGCGAACAGGCTTTCGACGTTGATCTCTTCCTCGACCCGGTCGAAGAGGGTGATGCTGTAGCGTTCCGGTTGCGCCAGCGGGACGGTATGCAAGGCTCCGTCGAAGAGCTCCAATGTCGCCCGTTTGGCTTCAGGGTAGAAATTGAGGCGCCCCGTCCGGGCGAAGATCGCCCGCGGCTCATCCCGGTTCTGAGAAAGGTAGACGAAGATATTCTCCCAGCGGTTATCGGAGGTGATGTCCTGGATGAAAAGGACGGTCTGGGGGATCGTTTCGTTGAACTCGCGCGGGTTGATCTTGAACTGGACCTTGGACAGGACGGACTTGGTGAGCGTCTGGACCCATTTATAATTGGCCCTGGGCGCCAGGTAAAGGGTCAAAGCCGAGGTGACCAGCCAGCCGATGAAAGCGAAGATGAAAACGGGCCAAAGAAGACGGGAGTTGCGTATGCCCAATGTCCGGAAGGCGACGACCTCGGAGTCCGAGGACAAGCGGCTCAGCCCTGCCAGGATGCCCATGAGGACGGACATGGGGACCGCGAAAGCCAGGACGGCCGGGATGAGGTAGATGAAGATCAGGGCTACGGCCGTGAACGAGACCCCCCTGGCGATGAAGAGCTCGGAGAGGAGAAAGACCTGGTTCATCAGCAGGACGAAAGAATAGATGAGCAG
>DAIPLF010000406.1:0-2354 GCA_036769375.1 Candidatus Aminicenantota bacterium
TCGGCCAGCATGTCCTCCGAGCTCCCTTCGTCCTCCAGGGATCGTGCCCTGGTCAGGTAAAACGGCCCCCAATCCGGGGTATCGGCCAGTCGTTTGAAAAGGTCCCGGGCCTCCTCTTTTTGTCCGCTGTTCCACAACACCAGGCCAAGATAATAGGACGTCTTCCAGCCGGCCCCGTTGGCCGCCGCCCAGCGGAGAACGGGGATATCCTCTCGTCTATGGGGAAATACCAGATGGGGCGAAGCGGCTTCGGCGGTCTGCAGATGCCGCCGGCTCCTGGCGTCGTCCGTATCTCGCCACAGATAGGCCAGCCAGTGGTCGACCAGCGGATGGGAAGGCGCCAAGCTCAACACATGGATCGCCTCCTCCTTCAGCCCGAGGCTGCAATAGAACATGGCCAACTCGAGGTAAGTTTCGTGAGGGAGTTCATTGCGGATTAGGGAAGTGAAATCCCTGCGGCCGACGGCGGTCGCTTCGAGGAGGCTGCGCTCGAAGCGGGCCAAATGGTTGAGGGGATCGATCCTGAGGATAGCATCCTGGGCAGCGGCCGCGGCACTCTGATCGTCTCCCAACCGGAAAATAACCGCCAGAAGCCCGCGGGCGTTCATATTGAAGGTGTTATATTCCAAAGAACGCCGCGCATACTCGGCCGCCCGCTCGAGTTTCTTCTCGATAAAGGACAATTCCGCCAGCTGCTCGTAGGCCGCCGAGCGGAACTCCAGTGAGCGGGCCGCCCAGCCGAACCCATCCTTGGCATCGGCGAAGCGGCCGAGTTGACGGTTGATCGTTCCATAGACAAAGTTGGCCCCGGCGTCATAAGCGTTGATGGCCAGCGCCTTCTTGGCATGATCGAGGGCCTTGAGGTATTCAACGCGCCGGAGATAGATCTCGGCGGCGCGGGTCAGGGCACGGACATGGCCCGGCTCCTTTTCCAGACAGGCCAGGAGTTTGACTAAGGCTTCGGCGTAGCTCCTCTGCCTCAACAGTTCCTCCCCGGCTACATACAAGCCCTCGGCCGATGTCCAGCTGAAATCCTGCGGGGGGACAACGGGCCGGCCGAGCCTGTTCTCTTCTTTATCACGGCTGGCCCAACTGAGCTTCTCTTTACCGAGCGTTAGGGCGATCTCACCTTCCCTATCGCCGGTTTCGAGCGTCTGGATGAACGTCTCCATGGGCTTGAGTCTCAGCCGCTTGCTGAATATGGTCTGGCCGCCCAGAGTGATAATGAGGTCGTCATCGATGGGCCGGAGCGGGCAGAGGCCCACCTTGAGCCTGCCGCCGGTGCGCTCCACATTGAGCGCGGCGTGGGGCGAGGCCGCCACCAGGCCGCCAATGTCTTTCACCGGGAACCAGATCTCTTTCCAGCGCATCACGGACTGGGGCGCAAAACCCATGTGCTTGAACGGGGTCAGCCCGCTGTCGCTCGCGGCTTGATTGTAGAGAAGTCCTGTCTGGGGCTCGGTGTACTGTTTCTTGGGCGGATCGGTCAGCAGATCCTCCCAGATCGCGCCGTCGCGGGCGAGCGACCAAACCCAAAGCTTCATCCCGGGCTTCTCATCGTAGAGAGCCCAATGGCCATAGCCGAACCCGGATTTCTCATAATAGCCGCCGAAATATTCGTTGTATTCCCCGAGGATATGGTAGGACTTGCTGCCCCCAAAGTCGTTGTTCCGGTATAGGGAGACATCGCGGCCGTTTTCGCCAACCGGCCAGGGGTGGACGTCGCCGCCGTGGCCGATGAAATTGGCGCCGGGGTAATAGTATCTCAAGTCCGGGCCGACATCCTGGGCGGAGGTCAGCCAGTTGTAAAGAGAATCGGGGAGGGAGGTCGGATTGAACCAGAAGCATTCGGTCTCGAGATAAGCGGCATCCTTGGGCAAACGGACGTTCACGCGCCAGACCGTCCTGGAAGGCAGGTCGATGGCCCCGACAACACAGCTGACGCTGCCGTCGCTGTTCTCCTGGATGACATAATCCACCGGCGTCGCCGTGGTCGGCGCGTGGCCGATGATCCCGAAATTGAGCTCAATGCCCCCCGAGGTCCAGGGTCCGCGCATGGCGATCTCGCGGAACTTCACGACCGGGTTCCAGTAGATAAACTCCCTGTTCGTCGATTTTTCGACGGCTCCCCAGACCTTGCCGCCGATTTCGGGCGCCACGACAACCCTGACGTAAGGGTTTTCCAACCGGACCATCTTCCATTCTTGAGGCCGGCCTTCCAGGCTATAGCCGTCGAAGCGGAAATAGGGATAGATGGGGCCGAAGAGCGGCGCCGGGTCGGGGTCTGAAAAGGGATAGGTCTTGAAGGTGGCTTTTTCCTCCTTGACCGAAGCCTCCTGGCCGAGGACAGACAT
>DAIPLF010000407.1:0-2353 GCA_036769375.1 Candidatus Aminicenantota bacterium
CGGGAATGGACCGAATGGAAATGCGGGGTTATCACCAGCCTGGTCAGGTCCATCGTGGCTGAGGTCAGGTCCATCAAGCCGCAGCTTATGATCAACGTCCACTCCGTCCCCTGGCGGAGGGAGGACTTCGGGGGAGCGATAAAGGTCATCGCCGGACAGGACCTGGCGGCGCTCGGGGAAGCGGCCGACATGATCTCGCCGATGTGCTATTGGCACATGCTCAAGAGGAAGCCGCCCTGGATCGGCGATGTGGTCAAAGATGTCTTTTCCCAGGCCAAAGGCCGGGTCGTCCCCAGCATTCAAGTCGGCAATGCCTACATCAGCGAGAAGCTCTCGCTGGAAGAATTCACGGAGGCCTTGGAAGAAGCCCTGCGTCCTCCTTCCGGCGGAGTGATCTTTTGGAACTGGGACGCTCTGGCCAAGGAGCCGGATAAAAAGGCGGCCGTTGCCGCCCGCCTCAAATCCAGAACTGGTGAATAGGAGGTCCGGATGTCTAACTTGAAGAAGGCCCTGTTTTATTGCGGTCTGGCAGCGCTCTTTCTCATATCCGCTGCCTCCGCCTGCCGGACGAAGCCGGCGGAGAGCCTGCAATACGATATCCCCATCGCTGACGGCTGGTTCATCCGGTCGTCGGCTGAAGTCAGAGACGGAGGAGCCGTCATTTCCTCACCCGGGTTGGACCTCGCCGGCTGGTGCCCGGCTTCCGTGCCGAGCACCGTCCTGGCCGCGCTCCTCAAGAACGGAGAATATCCTGACCTGTTCGTCGGGAAAAACCTGGAGGGAATCCCCGGGGAGCGTTTTGCCGTCTCCTGGTGGTACCGCACGGAGTTTAATCTTCAGTCCGATAAGAGGTTAGTCGGCACACGCCTGGGTTTTGACGGCATCAACTACCGGGCAAATATCTGGCTCAACGGCCGCCAGATCGCCTCGAGGGACCAGATCTTCGGGTCCTTCCGGACCTTCGAGGTCGAAGTCACCGAGGCCATAAAGCCGGGCCCGAACGTTCTGGCTATCGAGGTATTCCCGCCTCAGCCTGGGGATTTTACCATCGGGTTCGTCGACTGGAATCCTAAGCCGCCGGACCAGAACATGGGTCTATGGCGGCCGGTGACCCTGCGCCTCAGCGGCCCGGTTTCCATAGAGCAGCCATTCGTGACCAGCGAGGTCAACCTGGAAACCTTGGCCGAAGCCTACCTGACGATCACGGCCGAGGCCGTAAACCGCACCAACCAACCCGTCTCCGGCTCCGTTCAGGCGGAATTCGAAGGCTCCGTCCTCAGCCAGGAAGTGAAGCTCGACCCGGGAGAGAAAAGGACCGTCCTCTTCACTTCCCAGCAGTTCCCTGAGCTCAAGGTCCTGGAGCCTCGCCTCTGGTGGCCCCACCATCTGGGCGAGCCGAACCTCTATTCGTTAAAATTGCGCTTCCTGACCAGGAAGTCTATCTCCGATGAGGACACTGTCACATTCGGCATCCGTGAGGTCGGCGATTATATCAATGAGCAGGGGCATCGCGGCTTCACCGTCAACGGCCAAAAGATCCTTGTGCGGGGCGGCGGCTGGGTGGACGACCTGTTCTTGGAGGAAGACCCCCGCATCCTGGAGGCGAAGGTCAAGTACACCAAGCACATGAACCTGAACACGATCCGCTTGGAAGGATTCTGGGGCAGCGGCCCGGAGCTCTACAACCTCTGCGACCGCTATGGGATCCTCCTGATGGCCGGCTGGAGCTGCCAGTGGGAGTGGGGGGACTATGCCGGGAAGCCCGATGACGAATACGGAAGCATCAAGACAGCCGAGGACATGGAGCTTGTCGCCCGCTCCTTCCAGGACCAGGTGGTGCTGTGGCGCAATCACCCCAGCATCTTCGTCTGGATGCTGGGGAGCGATAAGCTGCCCCGGCCGGAGCTCGAGCGCAAGTACGATCAGATCCTCGAGGCCTTTGACGCGAGCCGGCCGGCGGTGATGTCGGCCAAGGGGCTTCGCAGCGAGATCAGCGGGGATACGGGCGTCAAGATGAACGGACCGTACGACTATGTTCCTCCCATCTATTGGTTCGAGGATACACAAAACGGGGGCGCCTTCGGGTTTAATACAGAGACCGGGCCCGGACCTCAGCCGCCTCCTCTAGAGAGCTTGAAGAGAATGCTGCCGGAAGACCATCTCTGGCCCATCGATGACGTTTGGAATTATCATTGCGCCCGCCATGAGTTCAACACTCTCGATCGCTATTATGAGGCTCTGAGCAAACGCTATGGAAAGCCGGCCGGCCTCGACGATTTCGTGCGCAAGGCCCAGGTGGCGAACTACGAAGCGATGCGGGCGATGTTCGAGGCCTTCGCCGCCCACCGGCCCG
>DAIPLF010000062.1:0-8501 GCA_036769375.1 Candidatus Aminicenantota bacterium
CTCGACACCATCGCCTTTAAATCCAAACTGTACAGAGAAGCCCAGGCCGAGTTGAGTCGCGTCCAGGATAAGCTGGCCGGCCGCGAGCCGGAAGAATAGCCTCTAGACCAGAATATCCTTATCCCAACCCAACCTGATGAGCTTGATCCTCGCCGGATCACTCGTCCCCAGCTTGTAGGTTTTGTCGGCCGCCGCGATGAAGTCGGGGGGCGGCGTGATCGGCCAGGGCTCACCCTTGAACAGATTCCGCTTGGCCTGGCAGATATTCAGGCAGACACTCTCCACGGCCACCGGATCCGTGCCCACCATGACACCGTGATAGTTCCAGCGGTGAAGCGGGTTGACCTGAGGCCCCGGACCGAAGTACGGCCTCAGGAGGTCCACGATGATCAGCCGCGTTTTCCCCTTGACTTCCGGCAGCAGGAAGATCTCGCCGAGGTTGGTGCTCGGGGCGTGATACTTGGACGGGGCGGGCGAGAAATTGATGTAGTTTTTCATCGACACCGCGATCCCTGTCAGCGTATGCACCTTGACCGGCGGAACATTGATCAGGGCTGTGCACTTGGCGAACGGAAGCCCGCCGTCCTGGGCGAAGATCCTCTCTTTGGCCACCCCGGCCTCCCCCACCCTTTTGACGACGGCATCGATGACAGCCTGGTCCGTATGGACCTTCATCCAGTCGCAGCGGCTGAACTTGACGCCAACCGTGTCGTCGGCGTGCACGTACTTGGCCCAGGCCTTGGCGGTGTCCGCCTCCCCCGAAAATTCTGTGAGGGCGGTATCGATCATCTCTTGGACGACCGCCGCGTCTACCTTATCTCCCGGGCCGACAGCCTTCTCGTTCCTGAGCAGGACCACAACGCTCTGGGGGTCATCGGCGGCGAAGGGAACGGCGCCCGCTGCCTCTCCGGCGAACATCGGCCGGCCCTTTCCGTACAGGGCCATGCCCAAGGTCCCCATGGCCGCGCCTTTGATGAAGTCACGCCGGGTGAAAACCCCTGCCGTCCTTCTTTTTTTCATTGTTTCAATCCCTCCAGATTATGGAATGTGGTCTTGGTGATCCATTCCAAGACCGATTTCTTCCCGGCTTCGATGACAACGATCAAGTACCTTCCGCTTCTCAGGAGGCCGGCGAAATTGCCGTCTTCGAGCTTTTTCGGCGGCACTCTCCGGCCCGCCTCGAACCGTTCCAGGAGGAACATTTCCATAAATCGCCCTTCGGCATCGACGGTCCTCTCGACGGAGGGGTATTCGATGAGCAGCAGCCGGGCTGTCGAGCCCTCTTTCTCGTACCGGGCCAAAACGACCTCGGTTTCCGGCGAGAGTCTCAGGATATTGACGTTTGCCAGATAGAAGTGGGCGTTAAGCGAGATCAGCGTGTGGAAATAGCTCAGGCTCTTCGGCCTCAGGCCCTCGGCGGGAAGGGCCTTGATCAATTCCGGTTTTTCTCCGTCTTGGGGAATTGCGGCGACGATCTTTTCTCCGAGCCCCATGATGGCAGCCCGGGCCTCAGGCGTCTCCCGGTCGGCCATGATCCGCCCGAAGATCCTGTCCTTCCAGAAGCGGAGGAGCCCGGCTGCGTAGATCGCCCCCTGCCCGAGTTCGACTTCATCGCCGTCGGTATCGTGAGTGAAGACGCCGAAGGCATCCTGGGAGGAGGTCATCTGGTAGATCTCGGCGACGATAGAGGGGGCATCGGGCTGGACGTACTCGCGGACGAAAACGAATTGAAAATCGTAAGCGAGGTAAATCTCCCCCCCTCCGTCCATGAAATCGAAGATATCGTCCCGGGTGAAAACCTGGTCCTCCCGGCCGCTCTTCCAGCCGGAAATCTCCGGCGGTAATGCCCCCCGGAGTGGGAAGGCCGCCAGGATCTTAGCCTTATCTGTCACCTGAGACTGAGCCATGGACGATTCTGCCGCCGAAAGCGCTGTCAAAAATACCGTCAAAGCGAGCGAACAGTTGCGCAAGAGGCTGCTTTTCAAGCGATCCCTGCGATACGTTTAGCACAGGCCGGGCAGGTCTGTCAATTTGGGCCGTTGCGATTCGGCCTCAGCAAGAATATAATCATCCCAAAGGCGGAGACGACAGGTTCCGGAGGCAGGAAATCGATGACCAAGGTCCTCGGCAAGCCCAAAAAAATCGTGGTCATCGGCAGCTCCAACACCGACATGGTCGTCCGGACGCCGGCCCTCCCTCGGCCGGGGGAAACCGTGCTCGGCGGGGAGTTTATCATGGCTCCCGGCGGCAAGGGCGCCAACCAGGCCGTGGCCGCGGCCCGCGCTGGGGGTGAGGTTACCTTCATCGCCCGCATCGGCGATGACATTTTCGGCCGGCAGTCTCTGGAAGGGCTTGTCCGCGACGGAATCCACATTGAACACATCGTCGAGGATAAGAACTCGCCCTCCGGCGTGGCGCTGATCATCGTCGGCCCGGACGGCGAAAACTGCATCGCCGTCGCTTCCGGCTCCAACGCGGGCCTGGCGGCTGCGGACGTCCGGAAGGCCAAAGCGGTGATCTCGTCGGCGGATATCGTTCTGCTGCAACTCGAATCTCCCCTGGAGACGGTGCAGGAAGCAGCCGGGATCGCCGCCGCCGCTGGAGTCCCGGTCATCCTCAACCCCGCTCCGGCCAGAGCGCTGAGCGATGACATCCTTAAAAACGTGGCCTATCTCACGCCCAACGAAACGGAAGCGGAAATCCTGACGGGCATTACGCTCATCAAGAGTTCGGACTTGGCCGAGGCCGCCGGCATGCTGCTGGCAAAAGGCATGAAGGCGGTGCTGATCACTCTGGGCGCCAATGGCGTCTATGTCGCTTCAAGGGAGAAGCAAGAGGTGGTGCCGGCTTTTAAAGTCATTCCCGTGGACACGACGGCGGCGGGCGATGCCTTCAACGGAGCCCTGGCCGTGGCGCTCGCCGAAAGGAGGCCGCTCTTCGAGGCCGCCCGGATGGCCAATGCGGCCGCGGCTTTAGCGACGACGAAGATGGGGGCCCAGCCGTCTCTCCCCAGCAGAAGGGATATTGACGAACTCTTGGGCTAGGAGCAGGGCATGAGACTCGAAGAGGTTGTCAGAGCCAGGAAACGGGCGGCGCGGCGGCTTAGGCAAGCGCACATCGCCATCACTCCGCACGAAGAAGAGACTATCGAGGTCTCCGACTTCGGATTGGGAGACCTGGACAACGTCGGGCTCTTGGTCGTCGTTTACGAGAACAACGACCACTACTGCGCCAAGGAGATCGTCCTCCTGCCCCGTCAAATCTGCCCCGAGCACAGACATCCGCCGAGCGGAGAGAAAAACGCCGGCAAGCAGGAGACTTTTCGCTGCCGCTCCGGCGAGGTCTATCTCTATGTGCCCGGAGAGCCGACACCGAACCCCCGCGCCAGAGTCCCGGAAAAATATAGGAAATACCTCACGATCTGGAAAGAGCTCCTGCTCCAACCGGGCGATCAATATACCCTGCCGCCTGACACGCTCCACTGGTTCCAGGCGGGAGACAAAGGGGCGGTCCTGTCAGAGTTCTCCTCGATGAGCACCGACGAAAACGACATCTGGACCGATCCTCGCCTCCAGCGCCTCCCCAAGATCGATTAGAGGACAGCACCCATAATGCGGTCAGTATCCTAGTCAATGCCAGAAATCATAGAGATCGGGGTTCCGGTCGAAGAGATCGAGGCGCGGCGCACGAGGGTCGAGTCCGCGAGGCGGTTCGAGGAACCTGACCGGGTTCCCGTCATCCCGGCCATCGCCCACCGTTTCCTCGTCCCCCGAGTCGGGATAAAGTTCCGCGACTATTACTCCAACCCCGAGACCATGCTAAGGACACAGATCCTGGCCCAGAAATGGCTGATGGAGAATGTCCAAACCGACGCCTACTCCATTACCGGCCCCTGGGTCGGGGCTTGGACCGATTTCCAGAACAGCTTTGAAGCAGGAAGCCTCGGCTGCGAGATCGTCTTCCCCGAAGACGATATTCCCTGGGTCGGGCCCGGCTGGGTGAGGACCGAGGCCGACCTCCGCCGCCTCGAGGCGATGGATTTCATCCACTCCGGCCTAAACGCCAAGCAGATCTCCTACCGGAGGGCGATGATCGACTTGGCCGAGAAATACCCCGTCCGATTCAAAGGCGGCCCCGTCTCCTACCCGGGAGAGCGGGCTTCACTCACTCACACTTGCGACGGCCCCTTCGGCGTTGCCGGTGACCTTATGGGAAAAACGGAGATTTTCCTGGCCGTCCTCGAGCGTCCCGATTTCGTCCGTGAACTCCTCAGGATCGTCACCGACAAGCTCATCGCCTACCTAGACTTCTGCTGGGAAGAGGAAGGCCTGCCCTCTCCGCGCGATTTTGCCTGGACGGACGACCTGGCGGTCTCTTTGTCTGCGGAAACCTATCGTGACCTCGTCCTGCCCTGCGAGCGGAGGCTCCGCTCCCAGTTCGATGGACGGGTGAGCCTCCACATGTGCGGTCGCAGCGACCATCTGCTTGAAATCTTCGCCGCCGACCTGCGCATCCACGAGTACCAGGGATTTGGCTATGAGGTTGATCTGGCGCGAATCGCCAAGACCATGGGCGGCAGAGTTGTGCTTCTGGGCAACATCAACCCGATGCTCATCCATTCCGGGACCCCGGCTCAGGTCCGGGAAGCCACCCGCCGGGTCATCGAAGCACTGGCGCCGCTCCGGGGTTTCATCGTCCAGGACGGCAACAACATCCCACCCGGCTCGCCCCTCGCCAACATCAACGCCATGATGGAAGCGGCACGGATATTCGGAAGCTACGGGTAAATGGAGGAGAACGCGCGTTCATGAAAAATTCTATTGAAGAGAACAAGGCGTTCTTAAGGCGGCTGTGGTGCCTGGAGAACGACGAGCGGCCTGCCTTTCTCATCAGCTATGTCGGGCCGAGAGTCCGCGGCGGCCGTCCCGTCCGCTCGGCCCTTTTTTCGACCGAAGGAGAGGGAACGGTCCGCGAGCGTCTTCTCGACCCCGAGAAGTTCCTGAAGGCGCAACTCACCGAGATCGACGACCAGCTGGCCCTTGAAGGCGATTTCGTCCCCTGCCTCTGCCCCGCTTTCGGGGTGATCAACATCCCGGCCGCCTTCGGCTGCGAGGTCATCTGGCATGAGGACAATTTCCCGTCGGTCAAACCTCTGCCGCTGGCCGACCCGCACGAAGTCTACGACATCCTCCCTCCGGCCATGTCATCCGGAGTGATGGGAAGGATTCTCGACACGACCCGCACCTTCATGGAAAAGACTGGCGGCCGCTTTCCCATCCGGCTGACCGATATCCAGGGTCCGCTCGACTCGGCAGCCCTCATCATGGGTCACACCGGATTTCTCGCGGCACTAAGGACCCATCCCTGGGAGGCCCACCATCTCCTCCAGATGATCACGGACTTCACCGTCGCCTGCGCTAAAGCCCAGCGGGAGGTTGTCCGCAAGTCCGGCGGCGAATTCGTGCCCAGCCTCTTCCAGCCCTGGATGCCCGACGGATTCGGCATATCGGTCTCGAATGACGCCTGTGTCATGATCTCAGCCGATGAACACAACGAATTCTGTCTTCCCTACCTTGACCAGATCTCGAGCGCCTTCGGCGGTCTTTTCATCCACTCCTGCGGCCGATGGCTCCACCAGATCCCTAGCCTGGCCAGGGTTCGCGGCCTGCGCGGACTGGAGTTCGGAGTCAGCGAAACGCCGTTCGCCCCGGTGGCTGAATATTTCGCCGGCCGGGCCGTCCTCGCCTGCCGGGTCGGGCTTCACCGGGATATCCGATTCAAAGGGATGGCCGATTATGTTTCTTCGATCTTGAATTCAAAGAAGACAAACCGCGGCTTGTTCATCAACGTCGATATAACGAACGGCCTTATCGACGAGAGTTGGCCCGAAACGGACCTGGCAGAAATCTACCGTCTTATCCTTGAGAAATGAGAGGAGATCTGACTTGCCAAGAAGCATGAGGCCCAAAAAGGCGCCAAAAGGGTTTGATTGGGTCGTCGCTGTCCGCGATTGGCAGGTCGAAAATGACATCCTGATCATTTCGCTCCTGACCCGATCCGCAAAGAATGCCGCGATCATGTTCCGGGCCGAGCAGCCGTCAGTCTGGAGGGTCACCTTCTTTCCGCCCGGAGTCCCCGCGGAATACCGCGAACCCGTGGTGGCCCGTCCTGTGCTGACACCTCTCCCTCTTGATATCGAAGAAACCGCCGGCGGGCTTCTTGTCCGCGGCTCCGGCCTGACCCTGGAAATCCGGTTCCGCCCTTGGTTGATGCGATTCCTTAATAGCGCAGGAGAAGAAGTTTTCGCGACAAACCCGGACGATGTGGACGGGTTGGGCAAGCCTCTTGTCCTACCCCTGGGCTATATCACAGGAAAAGGGTCTCTCTCGGCGATCACCGCGTCCTTCAAGCTGCGGCCGGGCGAACATCTTTTCGGCCTGGGCGAAAAATTCACCTCGCTTGACAAGGCGGGGCAACGCGTTGTTTCCTGGACGCAGGATGCGCTGGGCTCTACGAGCGAGCGCTCCCACAAGAATATCCCTTTCCTCTGGAGCGATAGGGGCTATGGCCTGGTTATCGACAGCGCGGCCCGGATCACTTGGGACCTCGGCGCAGCCTCGTGCCGGTCGGGGACCATCATGGTTGAGGATGTGCCTCTCGACGCCTACCTGTTAAGCGGGGAGACGCCGGCCCAAATCCTCGACCATTACGCCGGCCTGACCGGCCGGACCCCCATGCCGCCCAAATGGACGTTTGGCACCTGGCTTTCCACGGGCGGCACGTACAGGACGCAGGAAGACGTCCAAAAGCTGGCGAGCGACGTGGCCCGTTACGAGTTTCCCGCCGACGTGATCCACATCGATACCTGGTGGTTGCGAGGACGGAAGTACTGCGATTTTGAGTGGGACAAGACGGCTTTTCCCAGACCGCAGGTGCTGATCGAAGTGCTCCATCGTCTCGGGCTGAAGCTCTCCCTTTGGGAGCATCCTTACATTTCGGTGGAAAGCGAGCTGTACGCAGCCGGTTCAGAAAAGGGGTATTTTGTCCGGCGGCCGGACGGAGAGGTCTATGTCATCGATTACGGCCTCTCTCTCGCTCCCCGGCCTGACGGCCGGGTCCGCCCGGCGTCAGGCAAGCATTCCTGGAACGCCCGGGCGGCCATCGTCGATTTCACCACCCCGGAGGCGGTTGCCTGGTTCAAGGACCTCCACCGGCCGCTCCTGAGGATGGGGGTGGATGTGTTCAAGACGGACTTTGGAGAGGACATCCCGCCTGACGCCGTGTTCGCCAACGGAAAGAGCGGCGCCGTGATGCATAACCTCTATCCTCTGCTTTATAACCGCGCCGTTTTTGAGGTCACCCAGGAAGAAAAGAGCTACGGGGCCGTCTGGGGCCGGTCGGCGTTCGCCGGAAGCCAGCAGTATCCCCTTGTCTGGTCCGGCGACCCGGCGTCGGATTTCGAGAGTCTGGCCTCAACGATCCGCGGCGGACTTTCGGCCGGGCTGTCGGGCCTTCCTTTCTGGTCGAGCGACATCGGCGGTTATCGAGGAATGCCTTCGGCCGAGCTCTACGTGCGTTGGGCTCAGTTCGGGCTTTTCTGCTCCCACAGCCGGATGCATGGCGACAGCCCGCGTGAACCCTGGTTTTTCGGCCAAGAGGCCGCTTCGATAGTCCGAAAATGCGCGATCCAGAGGTACGGACTTTTCCCCTACATCTACAGCACGGCCTTCGAAGCCGGGCTGAAAGGGCTTCCCGTCATCAGGGCGCTGCCTCTCGCGTTTCCCGAGGACCCGAACGTCCCCGACAAGGACTTTGAGTATATGTTCGGACCCTGGCTCCTCGTCGCCCCGGTCATCGAGCCGGGAGGAAAGCATCATGTCTATCTGCCCGAAGGGGGCTGGTTTGACTATTGGACTGGTGAGGAGCTTCAGGGACCAAAAAACCTCCGCCTCCGTGTCCCGCTCGATGAGATGCCGGTCTATGTCCGGAGCGGAGCGGTCATCCCGAAAATGCAGCCTGCCTTGCGTATCCCTGAGGAACGCATCGACCCCCTCATCATCGAAGTCTGGCCGCACGGGTTGTCGAGCTATAGGCTCTATGAAGACGAGGGGGTCACAGAGTTCGAGTGCGACCAAGAAAAGGATGAGATCCGCCTGGAATGGTCCGGCCCTCTGCCCAGGCGGATGATCTTTCATTTCAGGGGGATCAAAAGGCCCAAGAAGATCGTAATGATCACAAACGAAGAGCCTGACAAGAGTCAAGAACTCGAAGGGATGGAACTGGAGAAAAAGGTTGTGCTGGCTGTCCCTGAGACATCCGGCGCCCGCCTGTTCCTGCGGTTCCTTGCGGCGTCCCAGGGAAAACCGAACTAGTCCTGTCTGTTCCGTTTATCGAAAAAAGGCCGCACGGAGAAATCCGGGATTTGCACTCGCAACTGTTGCCACTGCCGGTTCATGGCGGGCTCGGCCAGCCACATGTTCCCATCCCAATACCGGATCCCT
>DAIPLF010000408.1:0-2349 GCA_036769375.1 Candidatus Aminicenantota bacterium
ATCCCGGCGAGCAGCCAGAGGACGGCTCGGACCGTCGATCCCTTGCGTGAACCCGACTTTGCCTCAGCGGTCATTAGTGGTCCCTCCCGGCTCGATCGCTCTTCAGCTCTCCCGCACCGTGGCGATCGAGCAGATCCGGTGTATCCCCGGGCACTGATCATGCAAAATCAGAGCCGCCGGGGACAAGTGCTCCAGGTTACGCGCAGAAAGGCCTATTTCACGACGACCTTCAAGAACGTATTGCTGGCAACGGGGTCATCGAGCTTCATGCCATTGATGATGGCCAGGGCTTCCCCCTGATTGGCCGGCTCGCCGAATCTCTGGAGCGCCTGGCGCAAGCTCCCCTGGTTCGTGGTCCGTTTGACGTCCAGTCGATCGGGCTTGACGTTGATCCTGCGGGAATCCGTCAAGTTGTTGAATCGACCCATGGTCTGCTCGAAAGCGGAGGCATAGCCGTTGAACCGGGACTGCTCCGTATAGCCGAGAAAAGCATAAACGGTCTGCCCCTTCTGGATGAAATAAGCCATGACACGAATGACGCCCTGCTCCGTCGTGACGTCGGAGATGATCCGATGCGTCGGCATGCCGTTGACCTTGGTGCTTTCCGATTTCGCCACGGCGGCCTGGCTCTCATTGATGAACGCTTGGGCGGCCGCCGCGGGGGTTTTTTCAGGCGCCATGGAGAAGAGGATGACCGCGTTCTGGTCCTGGTTGATCATCTGCACTTGGCTGGCCGTGTTGTTGACCTTCCAGCCGGAGGGAACCGGGAACTGGAAACGGAGTTCCGGGTGATAGAACACGTTGCCGTCGACATACCCCTGGCGCGGATCTTCGCCGAAGACGATGCCGTCGATCTGCTTCAGGTATTGATCCCGATTGACCGCGAATCGGGTTTGCGAGATCTTTTCCCTCCAGACCTGAGTGTCCTGCTTGATGGCGGCGATCCTGTTCTCGGGGTTGGGGTGAGTGGAGAACCACCCGGGAAGTCCGCCTTGCGACTCCCCCGGATTGAGCCGCTCCAAGGAGACGAAGAGATTCGCCATATGATTGGAATCGTATCCGGCTTTGGCCGAATATTCGACTCCCAAGGAATCCGCCTCGCGTTCATCCGACCGGCTGAAGCTCAAGAACAGCAGTCCCACCCCGGCTTGGGCGACGCCGGCGTATTTCCGGAACGTTTTTGAAAGCACGGACCCCAGGCCCAATCCCAATTGGGCGAACTGGGCCTTGCTGTACTGCTGGGCGCTGTGACGCGCGGCGATGTGGCCGATCTCATGGGCCACGACGCCGGCCAGTTCGGCTTCGTCGTTGAGGTAGGCCAATATCCCTCGGGTCAAATAAACATACCCGCCGGGCACGGCAAAAGCGTTGACGACCGGGCTGTCCAGCACCTGGACGTTATAGGCCAGGTTCGGCTGGTGACTTAAAGCGCCCAGTCTTTTCCCGAGGGCGCTGACGTAGCGAGCCAGATCGGCGTCTTCGTATTTGCCATAGGTCTGCAAGATCTGGGGATTCGTCTGCTGGCCCATCGCCAGCTCGTCGGCCGAGGACATGAGCATGAGCTCCCTCTTGCCGGTGACCGGGTTGATGGCGCAGGAAACGGCCCAACCGATCAGGACGACGACGATGGCGCAAACAAGGGCTCTTGAGATAATGTGTCGGTTCATTTACGGCTCCTTGACGAACTCCCAATTATGGGATTTTTGAGAATTGGCGTACATTCTCGCGAGGACGAGCTTGAGATCCGCGAAATCGCTGTCCTTTTGGCTCAGGAACCGGGGCAACAGCTGATGGGCGAGGGCGATCGTACCCTTCTCTCGGTCCGGGATGACGAGGATGACATAGGTCTCCGTCAGCAACCTCCGGAACGACTTCATTTTCCTCAGCTCGTCCCGGCTCGGCGCCGAGAGAACGGCGACAGAATCCGGTTCGACGATCGTCCGGAGCCTATCTCTGAAGTCGTCCAGCTTGTTGAAACGCTCTATTCGACCTTCCGGGATCACCTTGTGAACGGCCGTCTCGAGTCGTTTGGTGTCTTCATCGACACCGCTTGAATAGAACAGCAATTGCATGGCCATGGCTTTTAGGTCCACCGATTCATAATCAAGAAACATGCCAAAACCATCAAATCGGGCGTTTTTTTTCTATGGGGAGGAAGGTGATGGAACGAGCCGAAAGCACACCTGACCGGCGGCCGCGGGTTCTCTTAAACAGCACTCATTCCGATAAATGAGGCCACGTTCTCCGCACTTCCGGGACCGGCGACATGCCGGCTAACGCGCCGCTTCAGGCCGGTGCTTCCTGAGAAGCGTATAGAACCTGGAGCGGGACAGCCCCGAAATCCGGCAA
>DAIPLF010000063.1:0-8479 GCA_036769375.1 Candidatus Aminicenantota bacterium
GGCTATTATTCCTTCTTAAAGGCACCCTCTATTTCGGCGAGGCCGACGCCGAAGATCGCCCGGGCGATCTCATTGAGGCCGGAGCCGTCCCTCCCCTGAAAATGGATCGTCGTGTGGACATGGGTGAGAGTCTCGCCTGGACCGAGGGCGGCCGCCGGCGAGGAGGATTCGAGTTCATAAAAGGGGCCGAGCGGCTTGGCGCCGGGCTCGGGCGGACCATCATTGTAGCTGTTGACGATGTCTCCGCCGAAAGGATCCTTCTGGATTTCCCACATCGAATTGACGTAGTCTGTGGCGCCTTCGGACATGGTCAGATGGACAACGGTCAGGACCTTCTTGGCGGCATCATAGCTTCCGGCGAACGGCTTGGCCCGCCGGGGGGAGATCCCGATCTTGCTTCTGAATTCTCCATCGCCGCGGAAAAAGAGGACCCCGTCCTTGACGACGAGCCGGTCCCCAGGAACCTTCCCGAAGTAAGTATCGTTCACGGCAGGGCCGAGCTCTTCTTCCGGCCCCGGTTTGAACGGGACGACGATGGTCGTTTCAGGCGAGGGATTGAACATCCCGAGGATCCAGATCGAAAGAAGCCCCGTGTCCTTTGTCCAGGGAGCCTGGCCCTTGTTGGTGATCGTGTTTTCCGAGGCAAAGGCCACCAGATCCAGGTCCTCCGGGACGGCAAGCCCCAAGGCCCGAATATCATCCTCTCCCAGGAGGCGGACGGTGCGGTTGAGCTCGAGGTCGAACTCCGTCCCCGAGTAGTTCTGAAGATGCATGACCTGGCGGAAATGAATGCGCTCCGTTTGCTGATCGACGACGTCGTAGACGCCCTCATTGATGGGCGGCGGGGTGAACCAGTGCTCGAGGTCGAAGGGGTCGCCCTTCTTGAAAAAGATGGAGAACTGGCCGCCTTCGGGCCCGAGCCAGAAACGGTCCTCGCCGCCGAACCCGTTCATATGGAGATTGTTCCGGCCCGAGGCGATCAGCTCGCGATTTATCCAGCCGAAGCTGAACCCCTCGGGGCCGCCCGCGGAGCTCGTCATCACCCGGCCCTGGAGGTCGGGGCTGACGGCGACCTGGGCCAGACCGTCAGACCCGGCCAGGATGACAGGCTTGGTATGGGCCTTGAGGAAGGCGACATCATCCTTGAAGAGCGTGCCCTCCGGCGCCTTGGGCGTCTTTGTACAACCGGCCATAATGGCGGCGACGATAAACACGGACAACACGGATTTCATGGGACCTCCTGTCCCGAAATTCCGGGGACACGATCCCAATTCCAGAGAATCGGGTCATGTCCCCGAATTTCTCGGCCGCCCCTATTATTGTCCAAAATGACGGCCTGACTCAATCCTTTGCTTCAGGAGCATAACACGTTTCCACCTATGATAAGAGTGGGTGGCGGGGTGCCAGTCCCCGGCCGCCCAGAGCCGATGGTGGCGGGTGGGCGGGTCTTAGGCGAGGACGGACGGGGACGCACCTCGACAGGACCCACTCTCTGCTGACACCCAGTTGCCAAGAATCCCGGGAAAGTCCCTATTATTGACAAGCCCAAACGGCCGGAGATAGATTAGGGGCACGAGGTGGCCATGAACAAGATCGTCGATATCTACCTCCCTCTTGACAGCCGCGAGTCCGCCAACAAGGAGGTCTGGCCCGTGGCTGTCCGGCAGACCGCCGACCTCGTGCGGGTCATCAAGAAATGCGGCTGGAAAGCCAACGTGCTCAACCCTGACCGGCCGGTGGCCAGCGTGGCCGAGGGGATGAGAGTGATCAGGCGGGCAAAGGGCCGGCGCTTTATCAATTTCATGGCCGGCTGGGCGTATCCGGATTTTTCGGTCAGCCCGATGGCCCAGCTTCCGGCCGATCTCCCCAAGCTGCTGCTGGGGAGCGCGATCCGGGATTTCCCGGGAAGCGTGGGTCTTTTCGCCGCGGCCTCGGGGATAGCCCACATGGGGATCGAGACCGACCGGCTGTTCGTCGAAAAGTTCGAGAACCATGGGGAATATGCTGCCGCTCTGGACGCTTTTCTCAACCGTGGATGCTTCCGTCCCCCGTACCCCAAGGCTGTCGATGTCAAGGTCAAGGCGGGCGACCGCAGCAAGGCCAAAAAGATAAAGGAGTCGCTTCGGGGGTCCATCTACGGGGCCGTCGGCCCCCGCTCCATGCAAATGTGGAATAAGATATCAGAGGCGGATTTCCTGCGCTATTTCGGCGTCGCCAGGGAGGGGTTCGACGGTCTCAGGCTGGCCAGGATGGCCGAGAAAGTCCCGGAAAAGCGCGCCTCAAGGGCTCTGGACTTCCTCGGGCGCAAGGGCATGGACCTCCGGCTCGGCCCGAACCCGAAGAAGCATCTGACGAGGGAGATGGTCATCTTCCAGATGAAGGTCTATTTCGCCCTGCTCGAGCTCAAAGAGAAATTCGGCCTCGATTTCATCGGGGTCCAGGACCAGCTCGACTGGGTCGAACACTACCCGGCGACCGACCTCACCCTTGGCCTGCTCAACAACCGGCTCCGCCCCGAGCCCGATGGGACAACCTTCGTGGCGGCCACAGAGGCCGATGATGGGGCGGCCCTGACCATGCAACTCCTCAAGCTCGTCAGCGGCGGCGAGCCTGTGGGGTTCAACGACCTGCGCTATTGGGATCCCAAGCAAGGGCTTTACTGGCACGTCAACTCCGGTGCTCTGGCTCCCTATTTCGCCCGCGGAAGTCACGTCTCTCTGGCCGGCTCCTGGTCCGAGCGCCAAACCCCCATGTACTTCAAACAGGGTGGAGGCACCTGCTCGGTGGTCGTGCGCGCCCCCGGCGTCGTAACCTGGGCCCGTTTTTCCTACCGCAACCACAAGATCTATCTGGCCGCCGGCCGCGGGGTCACCGATGTGCCCACCGAAGCCGAGTGGAGGCTGCGGTCGCAGAACTGCAACCCCGAATGGCCGCATTGGTACCTCAAGCTCTGCGGGCGAGTGGAATGGAGGGTCAATTCCAACCATCCGATCACCGTCAGGGGCGACTACCTGTCCGAACTCAAGGCGGTCGCCGAGGAGATCGGCCTTCCCTTCGAGTGCTACGACTATCTCACGCCGGGGGAGATCAAAAGAGGCTCTTCTCTCTGAGGCGCGGAAGCCCTCAAATGCCCGCCGCCTTGAGTGGAGCCCTTGTTTCATCTATAATGGAGCTTTGTTGGCTGAATGATCAGTCCAATCCTGAGAAACAAGAAAAAGGAGAACTTTATGAAAAAGCTATGTGTCTTCTTCTCTCTCGTCCTCATGCTGGCCGCGTTTGCCAGCGCCGACATTTACATCAAGTCCAAGTCCCACACCGATGCTTTCGCCGTGATGGGGCAGAGCCAGCCGGCCAAGGACCAGATGACCGAGCAATGGATGGGCGATGACCGTTTCGCTACCATAACTCCGGATATGTCGATCGTTGTCGATATGAAAAAGAATTTGCTCTACTGGATCAACCACGGGAACAAAACCTATATCGAATCTCCTTTACCTTTCGACTTTGCCAAGATCGTCGACCCCCAGATGGCCCAGATGATGAGCCAGATGATGAAGATGACCGTGACCGTGGCACCCAACAACCAGACGAAAACCATCGGCCAGTGGAAATGCTCCGGGTACGATGTCGCCATCAACATGATGATGATGCCGATGAAGATGTCCGTATGGGCGTCGACCGACGTCCCCTTCGACGTGGACAAGTTCATGAAGCTCTACACAAACGTCCTCAAGGCTCAGCTGCGGCTGGATGACGCGGCCGTCCAAGAGATGATGAAAGTCAAGGGCTATTGGATCGCCACCGAGATGAACGCCGAGGTCATGGGCGCAAAGATGCACAACACGTCCGAAGTCATCGAGATCAGCAAGAAGTCGCCTGACGCCACAGTCTATTCGGTTCCCGCCGGCTACACCAAGAAAGACAAGCTGAGCATGCAGGACATGCAGAACAGGTAAAAAAGCGGGGGACCCTTCTCGATAACCTTTAAAACCCAGGGTCTTTATCGGCCAGACCGGCCTCGTCGAAATCCGAGATGAATTCGGTCGGCCGGACCCTCTCCCGCAGCCGGGCTGTCCGGAAATGCAGGCGGATGGCGTCCTTGACTTTAAGGGGACTGGCCACCCCCATCATCTCAAACCTGGGCGCGGAAGCATCCGTTGAGAAGACGGTCATCCGGCCGAAATTCAGGATCCTCTGCCAGAAGCTCTGGGCGACCTGGATATCGCGCACTCTGAACAATTCCAGTTCCTCTATCCGCCTGGAGACAAGGCCCCGGACGACGAAAAGGCGTTGGGTGCTCAGCCGGTAGAGGACGGAGTATTTTCTGTAGAGGGCCGTCAGAAAGAGGACCAGGCCGATCGCCAGGCCGGAGCCCATGATGATGCGGTCGACTGTCGGGCTGGCCTTTATGACGATGGCCAGGACGACCCCTGCGGCGGCGGCAAGGACGGCGAGGAAGATCCTGCCCAGATACATCTTGAGTGTCGGTCGAAACGAGAGGACCTCTTTTTCCTCCTGGGGAAGAAGGTCGCCCGTGCCTGGAGCGGCGGCGGCCAAAGGTACCACCTTGGGCTGCGGCGCTTTTTCGGGCGGCTTGGCCGGGATCGTGATCTCCTTATTGCAGGCCGGGCAGGTCGTCCTCTTTCCCTGATGAGCCTCGTCGATGCGCAGCCAGTTTCCGCAATGCGGGCACTTGAAATCGAACTCTGCCATGCCATTCTCCTTCCGGCCGGCAAGCCTCTTTCTTTTATCATAATTCAGCCGCCGGCAAATTTCCATTTTCGGGTTGAAACCTGGGAAGCGCAAAGATAAAATAGGACAATACAAGGAGGCTGAAATGAGAATAAACGGCTGTCTACTTGGGGTATTTCTTGTTCTTCTCATATCCGCTCCTGCAGGGTGTGCGAGCCCCGCTCCAAAGGAAGAACCCAACTGGGTGACCGTCCAGCACATCCTGATCTCCTTCAAGGGGGCCATCCCCAAGCCCACCGTGACCCGGACCGAGGGAGAGGCCAAGGAGTTGGCCGAGGAGGTCTTTGAGCGGGCCAACAAAGGAGAGGACTTCGATGCTCTGGTCAAGCAGTACACCGATGACGAATATCCCGGGATCTACCGGATGTCCAATAAGGGAATACCTCCGGATCAGAGCAAACAGGAATTCCCCCGGGAAGGGATGGTCAAGGGATTCGGGGACGTCAGCTTCTCCCTCCCGGTCGGCGGGATCGGGATGGCCAAGTACGACTCTCAGAAGAGCAAGTACGGCTGGCACATCATCAAGCGGATCGAGTGAGCGTGCAGACGGTCAGTCGCCTGAATGCGGTCATCGAGACCCTTCGCAGCGCCTCGGGGCGCGTCCAGAGAGTCTTCATCCAGGAAGAAAGGGGGCCGCACAAGATCGCCGAGATCATCCGGCTGGCCAAAGCTCAGGGCGTTCCGCTTCACTTCGTGCCCAGGCGCAAACTTGATCTCATGGCCCCGGACCACCAGGGAGCGGTCATTCACCTCGCGGCCAAGGGGTTCAGCTCTCTCGAGGAGATCCTGGCCGGCTCCCAAAATCCCTTTCTCGTCCTCCTCGATGAGATCGAAGACCCCCAGAATCTGGGGGCTATCATCCGCAGCGCCGAGTGCGCCGGGGCAAGCGGCCTGATCCTCCCTGAACGCCGGTCGGCCGGAGTGACGGAAGCGGTCATGCAGGTCTCGGCCGGAGCCGCCGAACACCTCAAGGTCGCCCGGGTGACCAACCTGGCCAGAACCATGGAAGATCTCAAGCTCAAAGGCCTCTGGTTCGTTGGGGCCGAGGGAGGCCAAAAGGAACTCTGGTACGACTTCGATTACACCGTTCCCGTCGGTATCGTCCTCGGGTCCGAAGGCCGGGGGTTGCGCCGTCTGGTCCGGGAGAAGTGCGACAAGGTCCTGTCCATTCCGCTCCTCGGCCGGGTGAACTCCCTTAATGTCGCCGCCGCGGCGGCCGTCTTTTTCTTCGAGGTCGCCCGCCAGCGCCTCCCCTCGCCTTGAATAAGTTTGGGCAAGTCTATAGAATATGGGGGAAAATGCGCCCCTCTTGCGGATTAAGATGAGCGAAGAACAGGACTTCTATCAGCTGGAAAAGGATATCCTCCTCCTTAAAAAGGAGATCGCCGACCTAGAGATATCCGAAGACCCCTCCAGGGAAGGCAAGATGGCCGAGCTCCGCAGCAAGATCGCCGCTGAGTGGGCCAAAATCAGTCCTCAGCTGACCGCCACCCAGATCGTCCAGATCGCCCGTCATCCCCAGCGGCCTTACACGCTGGATTACATCGCCAGCCTGGTGGAGGACTTCACCGAGATGCACGGCGACCGGCGCTTCGCCGATGACCCGGCCATCGTCGCCGGCCTGGGGTTCTACAGGGGCAAGACGACGGCCTTTATCGGGCACCAGAAAGGCCGGAGCACGAGGGAACGGATCGCCCGCAACTTCGGCCAGCCCAACCCGGAGGGATACCGGAAGGCTCTCCGGGTGATGAAGACGGCCGAAAAATTCGGCTTCCCGGTCGTCACCCTTATCGATACCCCGGGCGCCTATCCGGGCATCGGGGCCGAGGAGCGAGGCCAGGCCGAGGCCATCGCCCACAATCTCAGGGAGATCGCGTCCCTGCGGGTTCCCATCGTCATCGTCATCATTGGCGAAGGGGGAAGCGGCGGAGCTTTGGCCGTCGGCGTGGGCGACACTGTCATGATGCTCGAGAACTCGTTCTATTCGGTCATCTCACCCGAAGGCTGCGCGGCCATCCTTTGGAAGGACCAGAGCGCCGTCTCCCAGGCGGCTGAGAACATGAGGATCCGGGCCAAGGACCTCCTTGAGCTCGGGATCATCGACAAGATCATCCCCGAGCCGCCGGGCGGTGCCCACATCGACCCGGAATGGACCTTCAAGTCCGTGGACAAGCACCTCAGTCCGGCCCTGAAGAAGCTCGAGTCGAAGCCCGTTGAAGAGCTGCTCGAGGAGAGATACCAGAAATTCCGCAGGATGGGAGTGTTCGTCGAGAAGTGAGCGAGGACAAACCGGAGAAACAGCCCGTTTCCGCCATCAAGGGAACGCACGATATCCTGCCCAAAGAAGCCCGGGACTGGCAGAGGGTGGAGGCCGCCACCAAGGCGACCTTTGAGCTCTATGGATACCGGGAGATCCGCACGCCCGTCTTCGAGGCGACCGAGATCTTCGAAAAAGGCACCGGGCAGACGACCGACATCGTCCAGAAGGAGATGTATACCTTCACGGACAAGGGCGGGCGCTCGATCACCCTCCGGCCCGAATACACTCCTTCGGTCGTCCGGGCCATCATCGAGCACCGGCTCGACCTCCTTCCCGACCCTATGCGCTACTACTTCATCGGCCCCATGTTCCGGTTCGACAAGCCGCAAAAGGGCCGCTTCCGCCAGTTCCATCAGGTCGATATCGAGGTTTTCGGGGAAAACGACCCGGCGATCGACGCGGAAATCATCGAGATGGCCGATCACCTCCTGAAGAAACTGAAGGTTGCGGAGACCCAGGTTCTGGTCAACTCAGTGGGCTGCCGCAAGTGCCGGCCTGCCTACCTTAAGGACCTGCGCGCTGCAGCTGCGGTCGTGATGCCTTCTCTCTGCCCCGATTGCCAGAGGAAAGCAGAGACCAACCCCCTCCGCATCTTCGACTGCAAGGTCGAAGCCTGCCGGCAAGTCGCCCTGGGATTCCCCGAGATCACGGGCTACCTCGACGCGGAATGCGCCGAACATTTCCGGAAGTTCCGGTCCTGCCTCGATCTCTACGGGATCCCCTACCGGATCGAGCCGCGCCTCGTCCGCGGTATCGACTACTACACCAAGACGACGTTCGAGATCACCACGACCGAGCTCGGCGCCCAGAATTCCCTCCTCGGCGGCGGCCGCTATGACGATATGATGAAAGACTTCGGCGGTCCGGATATCTGCGCCATCGGCTTCGCCATGGGTGTCGAAAGACTCCTCTCCGTCGCCAGACTGGACCCCATGAACGAGGATTTCGTCTACCTGGCCCATATCGGCGACAAAGCGAAAAACGAAGCCCTCCTGCTGGCCCGCTTCCTGAGGTCCCAGGGGGTCGAATGCCTCCTCGAATTCAAGGACAGAGGGCTAAAGGGCCAGCTCAGCCGGGCGAGCAAGCTCGGGGCTTCCTGGGCGCTGATCATTGGCGAGGAAGAGATCCGCAAGGGCCGGTATCAAGTGAAGGACATGAAGACAGGCAACCAGTCCGAGGCCGCCAAGGACGCGATTCTCCGGACGATCGGCAGGGCCGCTAGATGAAGAGAGAAGAGAACTATTCGCTCAGCGGGAAGAATTCGATGAGGACCATCTCCTGCGGCCTCCTCAGGCCGGAGCATGCGGGACAGGACGTCTCGCTCTGCGGCTGGGTCCAGCGGCTGCGGGACATGGGGAACCTGGTTTTCGTCGACCTCAGGGACCGCGAGGGGATCGTCCAGATCGT
>DAIPLF010000409.1:0-2339 GCA_036769375.1 Candidatus Aminicenantota bacterium
GCCATCGCCAAGATCCTGGAGCGGCACCTGGGGACCGTGCAGGGAAATTCCAAGGACATCTACCAGACGATCTGCAAGATCTGCGGGGCGACCCTCCCCGACGAAAAGTGCCCGGTCTGCCCGAATTGCGGCTGGAACCGCTGCTCCTGATCTCTAGTATCCGGCGGCCAGCCCTTCTCCCCGCGGGTCGGACCCGCCGCTGAAGCGAGCGGGCCTCCCCTGGGAATCGTATTCTACGGTGATCCCGTGGGCGTTGGTCAGGCCGCCGACCGCCCGGACCTTATGTCCCATCTTGACCAGCTCATCTTGCACTCCCTGGGGGACTCTCTTCTCGACGAGGAGCCAATCGGGTTCGAAGAAGCTGATCAGGGGTGAGGCGATGGCCTCCTGGATGTTCATTCCAAAGTCGATGATGTTCATGACCATCTGGGGAACGGTCTGACCGATGGTGTGGCCGCCCGGAGTGCCCAACCCCACCCAGGGCTTCCCCTCTTTGAAGATGATGGTCGGGCAGTCACCGGAAAGCTTGTGGTGCCCGGCGTGGGCGTCCATCGGATTCCCTTTGGGCTCAAAGGTGCAGTAAGCCAGGGAGTTGTTGAGCCAAATGCCGGTCCCCTCCGGCATGATCCGGCTGCCGAAAACATTGCCCAGGGTTTGGGTCGCGCTGACCAGGTTTCCCCACCTATCGGCGACTACGAAATGGGTGGTGTGGGAGATCTTATCCGGTGCCAAACCAGGAGGGACGAAAGGCTTGGCTTTGTTCAGGTCGAGCTTGGCCGCCTCTTCTTTCCAGTAGGCCGCGGACAGAAGCTTCGTCAACGGCGGAGGACTGACCTCGGGATCGCCGGCATAGGCGAGCCGGCACCAGAACGCGTGTTTCGTCGCCTCGGCGAAGCGGTGGAGGTAAGCCGGGCTGTTGTGGCCCAGCGCCGGCACGTTGAACTGGCTCATCAGGCCAAGCCTGATCAGGGAAGGAAAGGCCGTCGCGGGAGGAGCGGCCGTATGGACTTCACAGCCCCGATAGTTGATATGAATGGGCTCCCACCACTCGGCCTTGTCGGCGGCCAGGTCGGCCTTGGACAGGAAGCCGCCCGCCGCCTTCATTTCCCGGTCGATGGCCGTGGCGATCTCGCCTCGATAGAAAGCATCCGCCCCTCCCTCGGCGATCATCCGGAGCGACTTGGCCAGGTCCTTCTGGACGAGGGTATCGCCGGTTCTGAGCGGAGAGCCGTTTTTCCCGTAGACGGCTTTCATTTTCTCGGAGAATTCGGGATAGGCATGTTCGATCGCCTCGGCCAATCCACCGCTCACGGGGAAGCCGTCGCCGGCGAGACGGATGGCGGGATCAAACAGGCGGGACCATTTCAATCGCCCGTATTCTCTCGACATCGCTTCCCAGGCATGGACGTTCCCCGGCGTGGAAACGGCCTTTGGACCTCTGCGATTCTCCTCATAGCCCGGGGTGGGAGCCCGGAAGACGTCGGAGTCAACGGAGGCGGGGATCCGGCCGCTCGAGTTCAGGAAACGGACCCTGCGGCCGGAGGCATCATAGATGAGGATCGTCCCGTAACCTCCCATCCCGGACATCGTCGGCTCGACGACGTTCAGCACGGCCGCCGCGGCCACAGCCGCGTCGTAGGCATTCCCTCCGGCCTTGAGGATTTCGAGTCCGGCCTGAGTCGCCAGGGGATGGGCCGAGGTGACCATTCCTTGACCGGCCTGGGCCGGGGTCGTGACCGTTCCCTGGATGACCGCAACCTTGTTTCCATCTCGGGTGGACGCCACCCCGGCTATGGCGCAGAGGAGCATGGCTAATAAGGCCTTTTCCATTAGGTGCTCCTTCAGAACTTGTAGCCGATCTTGCGGAGGAAATCCTTCCGCCACTTGATGTCGGCTTCGCCTTCGATGCCCTTCGGCTTGACGCCGTCGATGACACCCAGGATGCCGCGACCTTCCCCCGTTTCGGCGATGACGACCTCAACGGCATTGGCCGTGGCGCAGAAGATCCGGCAGACCTCCGGGACAGTCTTGATCGTGTTGAGGATGTTGACCGGGAACCCGTTCTCCATGAAGATGATGAAGCTGTGACCGGCAGCGATGTTGAGGGCGTTCCTTTTGGCCAGCTCGATGAGCGAGTCGTTGTTGCCAGAGTAGCGGACGAGCGCCGGACCCGATGATTCACAAAAGGAGATCCCGAACTTCATCTGCGGCGCCGTGTTGACGATGGCCTCGTGGATGTCCTCGACGGTCTTGATGAAATGGGCCTGCCCCAGGATGAAATTCATGTCCTCCGGCTTATCGATCCTGACGGTTATGATGTCCATGGTCATCCCTCCTGA
>DAIPLF010000410.1:0-2339 GCA_036769375.1 Candidatus Aminicenantota bacterium
CTTCAGTTCGGCGACAAGTTGCTCGAGCAGAGACGTCTTCCCAATCCCGCCGGGACCAACGACGGCTACGATTCTCATGGCTGAAGAAACCTATAGCCCGAGTTCCTGGTCGATGCCCTGCATGGCCGCGATGCAGACGGAGATGAACTCATCCAGTTCCAGGCCGAGGTTCCGGGATTCCTCGATCTCTTCTCTTCTGGCCCCCCGGGCAAAGCTTTTCTCTTTGTACCGCCTCTTGACGAAATCGAGGTCGATCGCCTTGATTTTTTTCGTGGGGTGCATCAGGGTGGCAGCGATGATCAATCCGGTCAGCGGGTCGACGGAATAGATCGCCCAATCCATGGCGCTCTCACAGGGGGCTTTGGCGGCGTGGGCCTTGACCGCGTGGACGACCTGGGGAGAGATGCCCATGGCTTCGAGTATCTTGACCGTCTCGGTGGTGTGAAGGTCCGGGCTCTTTTCGGTCAGCTCGTAGTCGAGGTCGTGAAGTATCCCGGCCAGTCCCCATGGCTCCGGGTCCTGGCCGAGGCGGACCGCCACGGCCTTCATGCAGGCCTCAACCGCCAGGCAATGCTTGACCAGATTTCTGTTCTGAAGATGTTTCTTGAGGAGGTCGAGTGCCTCTTCCCGTTTCATCGTTTTTCTCCTTTCCGGAAGCCTATGTCCCTATTTCTGCTGTTCTTTCTTGGCAATCTCAAACGGAATCTCCGCTACCGCCGCCTGTCTCTCGTCATTGACTCTCACCCCGACGGCATAAGTCCCTTCCCTCTCGGGGAACCAGACCCAGGTCTTATTTTCGCCCGCCTTCTGGACAACGGTCTTCTCATCCCCCTGGCGCAGGAAGAACTCAAACCTGGGCAGATGAAAGCCCGTCGCCGTTGCCGTAAAGGAGATCTCGGTCCCGGCCGGCTGGGGAGAAGAGAGAGAGGAGGAGATCTCGGCCTTCAGTTCCTTCCGGAGAAAGGAGATGTTCCCCTGGTCGGCCGAAGTATCGAAGGTGGCGAAGACAAGGTTCGGGTCCACCCAGACGGGATTGGACCTGATCTCTGATTTGGCCGTGTATTGCCCGATCACTTTTCCCGATTTCCCGTCAAGCGAAAAAAGCGATGGGGAACGGAATGTGGCCAGGATTTTTTGGCCGTCGAACCCGAGTTCAAAGCTGCTCCGAGACGGGGCGATCCACCACCACAGGATATCACCGCCCTTCTTGTCCAAGGCATAAATCACGTTGTTGGAGGCCTGGAAGTAGACCCTTTTTTGGTCGGCGCCCGGGGGCACGAGGAGTCTCCCTCCCGACTGGATCATCCATTTCCTCTTCCTGGCGCCCAGGTCATAACAGTAAAAACCAGAATCCTCGGTCCCGACATACAGCCGGCTTCCGTCCACAAGCGGAGCGACCGTGATCGGGCTACCGAGATCGATGGCGCCCCTCCGGACTCCCTGCGGGCTGATCAAGTATACCGACCCGTCACCGCTCCCCAGAACGATCGAGTCTCCGAAAAAAACAGCGGCAGCCGTGATGGGTGCCTTGGTCTTAAAGCGCCAGAGCGGTTCTCCGGTTGCCTGGCTCAGGGCGAGCAGGTCACCCGCCTCGGTCCCCATGTAAATCCTCTCCCGGTCCCGCGAGATCGGACTGGAGATTTTCTCAGGGACCGTCGCTTTCCAGACCAAGTTTCCGTTCCAGTCGACACAGAGCACGTTGTTGTCCTGGTCCCAGACGAAGATTCGGTCCGGACCGAGCAAGGGCGGGCAGCCGAACGGCGATGGGTTGGCCTGATGCCAGGATAAGTGTTTGGCCGCGCCGTCCAAGCAGTACAAGTGGCCCGTGTCGGTTGAAAAATAGAGGCGCCCGTCCTCCCCTTTGACCAAGGCGCCTGCGAGCTTGCCCTCATACGGCACCTGGCCGACTTCCTTCAGGGGGAAGACGACTCCGCTCGGGTAGGGTTCTACTTTGCTCCGGAAAAGGGCGCAGGAAAACGACAGCAGGATCAGGAAAAAGACAGGGGCTTTTCTCACTCCTTTCCTCGCCGGGGGATAATCATACCATCTTGACCATTCTCTCTCAATCTTTACTTAGAGGGATCTAGTGGCGCGTCTCACAAATAACTTGATTTTGGAACGATCTATGAGGACGCGCCACCGCGGGGGAGTTTGAGGGGGACGGCGTCGTTCCCCTCAGGGGGTCAGCTGAGAGGAACGAAGCGCCGAGGGGGGAGCTTGACTCCCCCCTGGAAGTGTCCCGTCTCTGCGGAGGACATTGGAAAGAAACTTGCGAGACGGGACACTAGCTGGTATGATTTTCAAAAGACAAGCCGATGGTGAACTACATCGTCCTCTAC
>DAIPLF010000411.1:0-2336 GCA_036769375.1 Candidatus Aminicenantota bacterium
AGAATATAGATACGGACAGCCGGGAAAATGGTTGCCGGCGCCCGCCCGATCGAATTCATGTTTTGACCACGAGCATTTTGACTGCGAGCTTCATGAGTGATCCCGAAAAAACAGGAAATTGATATACTGTCACCGATTGATTCAGCTATAATAGGAAAAGATATCCGAAAGGGATATCCGTCATCACCTTTGAAGGAGGAAAGCATGAAACGTTATCGTTTGACCCTTGGAGTCGTCCTTTGCCTGGCTCTTCTTCTGGCGTTGCCTTCCGCCGGCCCCGCCCAGGAAGCCAAAGTCAGGCCAAGCCTGAAAGCCGGTGTCATGCAGACGCTGGGAACGGACGCCGTGATCAAGATCGAATACGGCCGACCGGGCGTCAAAGGAAGGAAGATCTGGGGAGAGTTGGTGCCTTATGGCCTGGCTCCCGGAAATAAGTACTCTGAAAACAAGCCCTACCCCTGGCGAGTGGGCGCGAACGAAAACACCACTATCGAACTCAACAAAGATGTTCTGATCGAGGGGAAGCCGCTGCCGGCCGGAAAATACGGCATCCACATGATCCCCGGCGAGAAGGAATGGATCATCATTTTCAGCAAGAATAGCACCGCTTGGGGAAGCTATACCTATAAGCAAGAGGAAGACGCCCTCCGGGTCACGGTCACTCCAGTTAAAGCTCCGTTCCAGGAGTGGATGGAATTCGGGTTCGATGACTTGGCGGGAACATCGGCAACCGCTTACCTCCACTGGGTAGAGCTGAAGGTCCCGTTTAAAATTCAGCTGGCCCAATAATCAAAGATGCCGTTTCCCGCGCCGGCTCGCCTCCGGCGGCGGGCTGCTCGGGACAGAAGAGAGTGAATATTCTCAAGAAGTATATCTCTACGATCTTCGGCCTGGCGCTCTTTCTTCCCCTTCCGGTTATGGCGCAACAGGCCGGGATTCCCGACGCCGGGGAACTGGAGATCGCTCTCCAGAAGCTGAACGTGCTGGGGAGCGTCCTTTATGTCGGGGCTCACCCGGACGACGAGAACACCGCGATCCTGGCGTATCTCTCAAAGGGGCGAAAATACCGGACAGCCTACCTTTCGGTCACGCGCGGCGAGGGCGGCCAGAACCTGATCGGCCCGGAACAGGGCGCGGAGATCGGCCTCATTCGAACCCAGGAGCTCATGGCCGCCCGCCGGATCGACGGGTCCGAACAGTACTTCACGCGGGCCGTCGATTTCGGGTATTCGAAGACAGCCGAGGAAACCTTTGCATTCTGGGGGAAGGAAAAAACGCTGGGTGATATCGTCTGGGTGGTCCGGAAATTCCGGCCGGATGTCATCATGAGCCGTTTTTCGGCCCGGCAAGCCGGTGGGCACGGCCACCATATGGCCACTGCGCTGCTCGTCAAGGAGGCTTTTGCAGCGGCCGCCGACCCCGGCAAATTTCCTGAGCAGCTGAAATACGTATCGGCCTGGAAGCCCCGGAGGCTCCTCTGGAACATCTGGCGGCCCGCCCCGGATGAGCTCAAAAAGCTGCTGAGCGTCGATACGGGCGAATACAACCCCCTTTTGGGGAAGTCCTATTCGGAAATCGCCGGAGAGAGCCGGTCCCAACACAAGAGCCAGGGTTTCGGCTCGGCCGGGAGGCGGGGAACCCAGCCGGATCACTTCGAAGTCGCCGCCGGAGACCCCGCGACCCAGGACATCTTCGAAGGGATCGATGTCTCCTGGGATCGAGTCCCCGGCGGACAAAAAGTGGGGCGGCTCTTGGCGGAGAACCTGGTGTCTTTTGACCCGCGGCAGCCCTCAAAATCCAGCGGCGGCCTGCTGGCTGTTTATGCCGCGCTGGCAGAACTCCCCGATGGGGATTGGGTCCGGGTCAAAAAGGGAGAGCTGCTGCGCGTCATCCAGGCGTGTGGCGGAATCTGGATGGAGGCGATAGCCGGCGATTATGCGGCGGCCCCGGGGGATACAATTCAGATAAGAACGTCGGTCATCAACCGGTCCGACCACCCTCTGACGCTTCACGGCCTCGGCTTTCCAGGAATCTCAGAGGAATCTGTCCTTGACCGCCCCCTCAAGAACAACGAGCCCCAATCCAGCGAAACGGCGGTCCGTCTTCCCGAAGACTTTCCCCTTTCGCAGCCGTATTGGCTTGAGGAGTCGAATCGGAAAGGACTCTCTGCGGCCCTTGACCAAGATCTCTTGGGCCAAGCGGAAAATCCCCCCGTCCTACGCGCCAGGATCGGACTGCTGGCCGATGGCCAGCTTCTCGAGTATTCCATCCCCGTTCTCTATCGCTGGACGGACCAGGTCAGCGGCGAGCTCTACCGGCCCTTCGAGGTCAGGCCC
>DAIPLF010000412.1:0-2330 GCA_036769375.1 Candidatus Aminicenantota bacterium
AGCTTCTCGGGGATGGGATAGGTGCAGACCTTGAGGATCGACGGAGAGTCCTCCCGGCCTGCCAGGTTCTCTTGGACATAGTTGAAGGCAATGCCCGAGGCAAGGATCCCGAGCAACCGGTCCTTCTCGTTAAGCTGAAGCGAGTTGAACGCGGACTCCTCCGAGAGCCGGACCAGAGCCGCCTGGCTGTCGAGGAGGGCCTTGAAGCGCCGGCGGGCGTTGACGGGCAAGAGGGTCCAGTCCTGGCTGGAGCCGTGTCTCAGCTCGTTCTGGCCGCGCGGCTCCCGCGGCTGGACAGTCGAACGGCTGTGGGATAGGCGAGTCACAAGGCGGATCATCACCGGAAGGCCGAACCTTTCCGAGATAGCGAACGCCTCTCGTGTCATCTCATAGGCTTCCTGATGGTTCGAGGGCTCGAAGCAGGGGATTTCGGCGAAGCCGGCGTAAAAACGGCTGTCCTGCTCGTTCTGGGAGCTGTGCATGCCGGGGTCGTCCGCCGGGACGACGACCAGACCTCCGCCGAGATTGGTCAGGGCCGAGTTCATGAACGGGTCGGCGGCGACATTAAGACCGACGTGCTTCATCGAGACCAGAGCGCGCTTGCCGGCAAAGGAAACGCCCAGAGCTTCCTCGTAAGCGACCTTCTCGTTGACCGACCAGGAGGCGACGAAGGACTGAGATTTGGCCGCGGCCTTGATCAGGTACTCCATGATCTCCGAAGCGGGGGTCCCCGGATAGGAGTACCCGGCGCTCAGACCGGCATGGATGGCGCCCAGGGCGACAGCCTCATCGCCCAGAAGGATCTCAGGTTTCATGGTTTTTCCTCACAAGGGGAAAGGGAAGATGAGGATACAATCCCGGCGAGAGAGTGTCAAGCCGCCGGGCAGCCATCCGGACCGCGGCCGTGTCGGATTGAATACCTATAATTCTTATCATTCCGATAAAATTTATGTTGATTTCCTGCCGGGTCTCTCTTACAATAGCGGGCGGGATAAGAACATCTGCGCATCCGCAAGGAGGCTGCCATGATCAGAGTTTCGACCAAGGGCCGGTATGGGACCCGGCTCATGCTCAACCTGGCCCGCCACTATAGCAGCGGCAACAAAGCCGTCATCCTCAGGAACGTCGCCGAAGAGGAGCAGATTTCCATCCGCTACCTCGAACAGATCATTATCTCCTTGAAAATCAACAAATTGGTCAAGAGCATCCGCGGCGCCGGCGGAGGCTACACGCTCGCCCGAAAGCCCGCGGAGATCAAGATCTGCCAGATCCTGGAGGCGTTGGAGGGTTCCTGCGGGCTGGTCGATTGCGTCGACGATAAGGACTTCTGTGACCGTCTCCCGACATGCGCCGCCTACGAGATCTGGAAGGAAGCCAGCCAGATCCTGAAGAATTATTTCGAGCGGGTCACGCTTCAGTACCTCCTCGACATTTGCCAGAAAAAGCAGAAGGCCAGGCCCAGGGCTCGGAGCTAGCCGGACGGCGTCCGGCCGTCCCTTCCGGCGCAGGTCATGGGCTCGGAACGCGGCGCTTTTTCGGACGATTCGCGAATTCCCCCAACGAAGCGATTTTCCCCTCCCCCCTTGACAAGAGGTTCCGCCTAGTATATAAAATCTATCTTTTCTATGGGATTAATATAAATAGTAGGGTTAATCGTCCGGGAATGTGATCCCGCGCCGCGGGAACAGCAGATAGATCTCGAGGAGGTGAGACTTTGTCAGCGAAAACCAGAAGACCGTTGCCCCGGCACTCGCTGCACTGGCTCGGAGTCCTCGCCCTTGTCCTCGCGTCCGTCGGACTTCTCACGGCGGCCAGACCCGCCGGACAGGAGAAGGACGCGGAGACCTGCGGCACATGCCATGAGGACTCCGTCAAGGCCTTCGCGCTCAAGCCCCACGCCCAGATCGGGGACAAGAGCTGCACGTCCTGCCACGGCAGCGCCGAGAAACACGTGGAGGGCGAGGGCAAGGGCGGCATCTTCGCCTTCGGCCCAACCGTGGCTCCCCAGGAGAAGTCGGCGAAGTGCTTGGCCTGCCACAACAAGGATAACCCTCAGTATGGCGCCAGCCCTCATGCCAAGGCGGCCCTGGACTGCACGACCTGCCACAGCGTCCATGGCGACACCGCGCCCGCTCTTCTCAGAACCGGGGTCAATATGACCTGCTCCGTCTGTCACCAGGATGTCTTCGCCCAGTTCCAGACCAACGAGCGGCATCGTCTCCAGGAAGGCGTGATGACCTGCACGACCTGTCACGACCCCCATGAGCCCGCCACGCGGACGCGGCTGGCCGGGTTCAAACAGGAAGAGTGCCTCCGCTGCCACACCGACA
>DAIPLF010000413.1:0-2324 GCA_036769375.1 Candidatus Aminicenantota bacterium
ATCGGACTTGCCGTCAAATCCTGGCGTTTCCGGGGAGAGGATCCCAAGATCAACTGGCCGGACCGCGAAGGGGTAAGGATCCTCCTGGTCAGTCTCCTCATCCTGGCACTTTACATCGTCCTGATGAATCCGCTGGGGCTGCCCCTCAGCACGTTTCTGTACGTCACCATTTCTATCTGGTATCTGAAACGGTCGAAATGGGTCACGGCGATAGTGACCGGCCTGATCTTTGGGATAGTTTCGTACTACGTGTTCATCCATCTGCTGAAGCTCTCTTTCCCGGTGGGTTTCTTGTTTGAAGGCTAGGAGGACTGTATGGGTTTTTCCTTCGACTTTCTTTTCCAGGGATTTGCGACCGCCTTTTCTTTGCAGAATCTTCTCTGGGCGCTGGTGGGCTGCTTCATCGGGACTCTGGTTGGGGTGCTTCCCGGCATCGGTCCTGCCTCCGGAATCGCGATCCTTCTTCCCCTGACGACGGTGCTTCCCCCGACTTCGGCGATCATCATGATGGCGGCCATCTACTACGGCGCCATGTACGGGGGATCGACGACCGCGATCGTCGTCAACATCCCCGGGGAAGCTTCCTCCGTGCCGACCGCCATAGACGGCTATGAAATGGCCAAGCAAGGGAAAGCCGGTCCGGCTCTGGCCATCTCGGCCATCGCCTCTTTTGTCGCGGGAACGCTCGGTCTTGTCGGCCTCACCTTCTTTGCCCCGCTCCTGGCTAACTTTGCCGTGGTTTTCGGCCCTCCGGAGTATTTTGCCCTGATGTTCATGGCGTTGACCCTGATCATCAGCCTTTCCGGCCGCGCCCTTCTGAAGGGGGTCATCTCCATGGCCCTCGGGCTCATGACCTCTTTGATCGGTCAGGACCCTCTCACCGGAGCCACCCGGCTGACTTTCGGATTCCCGAAACTTTTGGCCGGGATCGATTTCATCAGCGTGATCGTGGGGCTCTTCGCGATCAGCGAGGTGATGATCAATGTGGAGCAGAGAATCACCGCCATCAGTCAGAAGATCGGCAACTGGATGCCGACCTGGGCCGATATAAAGCAGTGCCTGGGGACAATGTTCCGCTGCTCGGGTGTCGGTTTCTTCCTGGGGCTCCTTCCCGGGGTCACCCCTTCGGTCACGACGTTTGTGGCTTACGATCTCGAGAAGCGGATATCGAAGCATCCCGAGCGATTCGGCCACGGGGCGATCGAGGGTGTTGCCGCCCCTGAGGGGGCGAACAACGCAACCTCCACCGCCGGATTTGTTCCGCTCTTCTCGTTCGGTCTTCCGACAGCGCCCTCGATGGCGGTCCTGCTCGGAGGGCTGATGATGTACGGTCTTCAGCCCGGGCCGATGCTCTTCAAACAGAATCCAGAATTTGTCTGGGCGGTCATTGCCAGCATGTACATCGGCAACGTCATGCTGATCGTCCTTAATCTCCCGCTGGTAGGGATGTGGGCCAGAATTTGCGTCATCCCTTTCTACATCCTGGGGCCTTTGATCGTCTTCTTTTCTGTGCTCGGTACATACAGCATCCGCTTCCTTGCCTTCGATGTATGGATCATGCTCATCTTCGGGGTGATCGGGTACTTCATGCGTAAGCTTGGATTTCCCATCGCCCCCATGGTGTTGGCGACCGTCATTGCGCAGATGATGGAGACGTCTCTGGGACAGTCACTGCTCATCTCGCAGGGGTCTCCCCTCATTTTATTCACCCGTCCCATCTCGGCCGTGTTCATGGGGCTTGCCTTCCTCTCCATTGGCCGGGGGATCTGGATTCAGGTGCGCTCCAAAGCACCTGAAGTGGCCATAGAGGAAGCGGATTGAAAGAAATCAACGCAGATCCCCCTCAAGCCACCTTTGCAAGCGGGGGAATGAATATCTCCTCCCTTCGGCGAAGGGAGGTTGGGAGGGATTTCATAAAGGTGTTTTCAAACGGCTAAATTTTTACAGACCGTCAACCCTTTTTCAAGACAGGAGGAAAGCTATGAAAAAAATTGCCATCGGTTTTATCGTTCTCTTTGTCACCCTTGCAATGGTATGGACCGGCGCGGCCAACGCGGCGGATTTTCCCAACAAACGTATCACCTACAACATCTGTTTCAATCCCGGAGGAGAGTCGGATATCACCGCCCGGATCCAGGAACAGGCTCTGAAGAAGTATTTAGGCGTGGATGTGGTCATCCAATACAAGATCGGCGGAGGGGGAGCCCTCTGCTGGGCGGAATTGGTCCAGACCAAGCCAGACGGCTACACGATCGCCGGTCACAACCTGCCCCACACCGTCCTCCAGCCTCTGGAAATGGGCGATCCCGGGTACAAGGCTTTGG
>DAIPLF010000414.1:0-2315 GCA_036769375.1 Candidatus Aminicenantota bacterium
CGACCTTGAGCCCCGCCTTCTCCGCTGGCCCGTCTTTGGTCAGCCGGTTGATGAGAAGCCCGCTTTCGTCCTTGACCCCGAAGAACTCAAGGAGCTCCTCGTTGAGCGACTCCATATAGGTTCCGATATAGTTCCTCTTCTCCCATCCCGGCCAGACGGCGGGCCTCCTCGTCGGAGGCGTTGAGGCCCGCGGAGCCTTGGGGGCTTTCTCCGGCTTCGGCGTGACCTCTGGAGCGGGGGCTGCCGGAGCAGCAGGCTGAGGGAACAACCGGGGGAACCTGGCCTCAAGTTCTCTCTTCACTTCCATCTCGGGATACTCTCCCAGCTTGACCTTGATCTCGACAGTCTTCCCGTCCCTGATAACCCCGAATTTTACATCCTCGCCGGGCTTCCGCCCCCGGATCTCGGAGCGGACCATCGGCGCGCCGGTGACCCTTCTCCCGTCAATTGCGGCCAGGATATCTCCTTCCTGGATCTTGGCCAGTTCGGCGGGGCTGTCCTTTTCGACATCATTGACCTCGACCTGACCATCCTCGTTCTCCGAGAAACCGATGCCGACCCAGCCGCGGCTGACCCTGCCTGTTTCCCTGATCTCAGAACTGATCGTTCTGACCAGCTCCACGGGGATGCCCAGGGCCATGCCCGAAGATGGGGCTTCCGCGGTGTTGAAGACATAGCCCGAACCCACGACCTCCTGCTCCCGGAATTCGAACAGAACCGGCTGGTCCTCGGAATAGATGCCGCGGAGCAGAGCGATCATCTGCCCGTCTTTATTGACAACCGGGCTGCCGCTGGCCCCGCGCGTCACCCAGACATTCAGCCGCAGCTTGTCGGCGGTCACAGAGCTGACGATGCCCTGGGTGACCTGAGCGGCGTTCTCCGGCGAGACGCTGATCACACCGACCCAGGAACCCGGCGATAGTCCTGCGGCTTTGCCCAGGACGATCGGCGTCAGGTTCTTCTCTTTGGACTGGATCACGGCCAAGTGCGTTTCCGGGTCCATGCCCAGAAATTTGGCCTCACTTCGTCTTCCGTCCGCTGTGGTGATAATGATCTCCTCATTCCTCGGCCAGATCAATCCGGTCGTGACGATATAGCCGTCCTTGTCGATGACGACGCCTGTCGCCACTTTCCTAAACCCGTTGCGGGCCTCGACCTTGACCACGCTGTCGAACACCTTCTTGGAGATCCCCTCCATGAAGTTTTCCTGCAAGCCTGGACCTCGAGGCTCCGCAGCCTGAAGGCTCCAGGCGCTCAGCAGCAAGAGCGTAGCCAACCCGGCGAAGAATCTCCCTTTCTCTCTCATGTATAAAACCTCCTCAGTATCGAATTCCTCTTGGAGTCGTGTCGGATACCTGCTCCAAGAGATAAACAGTTTCAGGCTCGGAAGACCGGCTGCGCATCTCTGACCGATAGTCCAGGGTTTCAATGATGGGGATCGTCCGTTCGTCCGCGGCGCGCTGGATAACTGAAGAAGCCGGGGCGACTCCTTTTCCCTTCTCCGCCAGACTCGAGGGCGCCCGATCCTGAAAGACAAAGATATTCAGCAGGACGACCGCGGCCGCAAGCGAAGTGAAGGAACCCGCCATTGACCAGCGGAGTATCGTGCGTCTCCTATGATCTGCCCTCTTCCGGAGGGAAAGCCGGGCCATGACCTTCTGCTCGAAATCCGGCGGGGCTTTGACCGTGTCCAGCCCTTTGATGATGTCCATTTCACTCATTTCTTATCTCCTCAAGCCCTGGCGACGCTGGTCCCTTCGGACAGCGCTTTTTCCAGCCTCTTTTTGAGAAAGCTCCGGCCGCGGCTGATCCTCGCTTTGACCGTACCCACGGGTTTCTTCAGGATCTGAGCGATCTCCTCCTGGGAGAAGCCTTCCATGTCTTTGAGCAACACAGGGATCCGGTAGCGGGGGTGGAGGGCATCCAAGGCCTCCCTCAGGTTCCTGATCAGTCCGGGGTCCGGCGGGTCCTGGGCATAGGCTTTCTGGCGCACTTCGTGGGCGGCGATGTCGTCCAGCGAGACGGCCGCCAGCCTGCGTGCCTTCTTCATCTCGGTTTTCGCCAGGTTGGACGCGATGGTGTAGATCCAGGAAGAGAGCGGGGCGACGGGCCTGTATTGCTTGGCCTTTAAATAAACCCGGAGGAAAGTCTCCTGACCAAGCTCGACGGCTTTTTGATAGTCTCCGGTGAAATGGTAGAGATAGTTCACGATCCGGTCCTTGTAGGCCGTAACGATCGCTCCGAATGCCATTTCATCTCCTTGCTGGACCTGTCGGATCAGCTCTTGATCATCCATTCTCAACCTCTAAAACTAT
>DAIPLF010000415.1:0-2315 GCA_036769375.1 Candidatus Aminicenantota bacterium
TCGCCGACGCCAGAGAGGCTCTGGTCGAGATCCTGGCTGCTCTGAAACAGAGCGTCTGACGGGGAAGCGACAATATAAACTCGAAGTCCGCCAGGCATTGGTAGCTGCTGCGGTAGACGAAGACCGCCTCGGGACTCTCATTGCCGATGCAAAGCCGATATTTCTTCCCGGGTGAAAAGAGAAGACCTTTTTTCGCCTTTAATGCAACCGTGTAGGGCTGCCCTTGGCTTCTCGTCGTCGAGAACCACCCTTCGGCGACCGGGTCGTTTCCGTCGAGAACAAGGTGGTAGAGATGGGTCTCAGAGAAATCCACCCGAATGCTGAATTCGATTTCCTGGGGAGTCCAACGGATGACTCCAAAATATTGGGCCGGGATATTTTTCTCATGATAATAGGTCATTTTGGCCTTCGAGGCCCCTGCACAGCTTACGCAGCCTGCCACAGCGATCGCGACTGACAATTTCATGAGCTGGTATTTCATGGTTAACCCTAAACCTCCTCTAGATATTTCGTTTTGAATTCCAGGACGATGCCCCTGAGCCGCTCGTCCAGGATGGCCAGCACCCCGGCGGAGAGGCTCATCAAGGCGATAGCCCCGATCATCTCATCCTCCTATGCCTGCACCCAGCGGTTGATGGAAGTAAAGAAGAGGCCGGATTCGAGGACGGGCTCGCCGGTGATCTGCTGCCAGAAACGGGTGTAGAGGCGGATCTGGGGTGCATAGGCGGCAACCAGGCCGGCCAGATCCTCCTCCAGACGTTCAGGCCTGATCAGGTCAGTCTTGTAATCGGCGATGACCCAGCCGGCGGGCTTGCCGCCCTGCGCAGGCACCCGGAAGACAAGGTCGATCGTGCCTGTCAGGATGATGGGAATATCTGAGGCCTGGCCGGCGGCCGGGGTCAGCTGTCCCCTGCTCGTTCTGATCGAGAAAGGGATCTCAAGGTACCGCTTCTCGGCCTTCATGACGCGCGTCCAGAACGGCGAGCTGAGGATCGACTCGACGTGGGCCAGGAGCCTTTCCGTATCTGAAAAATCCGCCTCTTCGGCTGTCAGGATGTTCTCGACAAACGACCTGATCCTTGCCCTTTCCTTCTCTCCCTTGACGGGAGAGGGCGGAAAGCTCAGCCGCCCCGAACCGACGGCTTCGAGCACTTGGTGGACGAGACGCCCCCAGCTCAGTCCCAAGCCGGTGTCGTGCCTCCTCGCCGGCAGCTCCCGCTCTTTTTTCGCCAGCGAAGTGACGGATTCGACCGCGTATGACGGCTCCGAAGCCGACTTCAAGCCCGCGCTTATCTCTTTGCGTGCCCGTTCAACCTCGGCCTTCTTCAGCGCGAGTTTCTTCCGTTTCCCCTCGCCTTGATCTGCAGGAACCGCCTCCAGCTCGGGCACATCAGCCAGCGCCTCGTCGATCGTCTTCCAGGCTTTGTTCTTCATATCCCCGGCGTAGGTGCTTACAACCAGCATGTTCCGGGCCCGCGTCGCGGCGACATATTGGAGCCTGATCTCCTCGGCGGCCTCGTACTTTTCTTCCTCCGCTGCGGCTTCTTCCCATCCGACCGGCTGGGACAAAAGCGGTCCCTTCTTTCGATACGCACCCGGTCGGCAGAAAGCGAAATAGCCCACCGGTCGGCCATCGCGGGGTGTCCCTTTGGGGAGCGTCCCCACTCTGACGATGTGCTTCTCGACTTCGTGCTCTTTTATCCCGACCGGGTTGGCCAGAAAAACGATAGGCGCCTCCAATCCCTTCGCCTTGTGCAGGTTCATCAGCCTCACGGCATTCTCGCGCGCCGGAGTCAGGCTCATCTCCTCGATCTCCCGCACCTCGCTCAGCTCCTCCATGAACCTCACGACCTGCGCGAACGCCGTCACTCCCTTGCGCTCTTGGTTCCGGACGATCTCGAGAAGCTTGAGCACATTCCCGACCCGGCTGCTGCCCATCTCAAGCGAGGCATAGAAGTTTAAAACGCCGGAATCCTCGAAGATCTTTTGCAGCGCCGCCGACACGGGAAGCTCGAGCGTCCACTGCCGCCACTCCCTGAGCTTCGCCAGCGCCATGGACACGTACACGGCACCAAGCTTCTTGCTCTGGAGGATATCCTTTCCCGGCATGGCGAAATTGAACCGGCCGCCCTCCCTCTTGTACTCCAGCAGCTGCTGGTCGCTCAGGCCAAAGAAGATCCCCCGCAGCACGGCCACGGCATAGACCGGATTTTCGGGGTCGTTGAGCGCCAGCGCCAGGTTCGTGATCTCGCCGAACTCTTCGGACCCGGCGAAGGCGTCGCTCCCGGTTATCTCGAACGGGATCCCGCGTTCCT
>DAIPLF010000064.1:0-1606 GCA_036769375.1 Candidatus Aminicenantota bacterium
CCTCGCCTTGCCCACAAATAGGTTCATTAAACCTAGCATTGCTGGTAAAATATAGATCTTGGGCATGAGCAGAGTCCTTTCCCTTTCCCGATTTTTGCTCACAAGCTTGCTGCTGATAGCCATCCCCGTCGCTGGCCCCGCCCAGCTTGTCATCGGCCAGTACGAAGATGAGGCGCCGCTGCGCACCTGGAACACGTTCGGGCTGGCAACTGCCGCCTCGATCGGCCGCGGCGAAACGCTGTTTGTCCAGGCCGACGACAGCTCGGCCGCCCTCTCCAACCCGGCCCTCCTCGCCGGGCTGCCGAAGTTCACGTTCAGCCTCAATGGCTCCTATTCCAGCAGCACCCTATTCCGGTACTCGATCATCAACACCGGCGTCCTGTTCAGCGAAAAGAACTTGGGCCTCGGCCTTTTTGCCCTCGATTTCGGGGGGCTCTCTGTCCGCTTTAAGGGCTGGACCTTCGCCCTAACGGCCGCCCTGAGTGAAACCTATGACCGACCACAAGTCCAGGCACAGACCGTCTATGGAGGAGTCACCTATTCCGTCAATCGGGTTGACCAGTCGGGATTCCTGCGGACCATAAATGTGGCGGTTGCCCGCAGCATCGGCCGCCGTATCCAGGTCGGCCTCGGGCTCAATTTCGCCCATGGAGAACTCGAGCGGAAAATCGAGGATGAGTATTTCGGGGAGGGCATTTCGTTCAGCCAGCGGATAAACCAGAGTTTCAGCGGGTTCTACCTCAACGGCGGCCTGTGGGCGCGAGTCACGGACCGGCTGGGTCTGGCGCTCGTGTTCAGAACGCCCTTCGATAAGAAGTCAAGCAGCCTGAGCGAATTCCGCTATAGGGCGCCCCAAGCCGGGACGGACATCATCATCGACTCAACCTCCGATGACGTCTATCACCAGCCCTGGGCCGCCGGCATGGGCGCGCGCTATGAGCTGTCATCCAGGTTCCGGGTCCTCGGCGACCTGACATATTTCCACTGGTCGGGATACAGGGTCGAGTATTTTGGCGAGAAAGAGAAAAGAGATTTCGGCCCGGCTTTCAAGGCGGCTCTCGGCGGCGAATACATCGCTCCGGTCCACCTTTTCCGAAAGGACGTCTCCCTCCCCCTGCGTTTCGGCATCGGCTACGACCGCCAGCCGATGCGCACTCCCCGCTCGGCCTATCTGATCCTCTCGATCGGGACGGGCATTCGCTTTCGCTGGCTGGCCCTCGATATCGGCGGCCAGGTCGGCCGCGAGTCGGGCTCCGGCCGCAAGCTGGAAGTCACGCGCGTAGGCCTCTCTTTGAGCGCCGGGAAGTGAAAGGATAGACGGATGAACGCCGTGCGCAAACCCGCAAGGACCGGGGCTCTAGCCTTGGTTCTCTTGGGGGTATTTTGTGGCTGCCTCCTGCCTTCCCCGGCTGCCCTTCAGGAGAAAAGGGAGATTGTCAGCCTAGAGATGACGCCGCGTCTTGCCGCCAAGCTTCAACCCCTCGGCCTCGACCGGCTTTTTGAATGGGAGGGCCGGGTCTACATCCTTGCCTCGCGCGAGGACCTCCAAAAACTGGACCGGAACGGTATCCCCTATCTCCTCGAATCGTCCAAGTTCCCGGCCCTC
>DAIPLF010000064.1:1706-8386 GCA_036769375.1 Candidatus Aminicenantota bacterium
AGAACCGGAAGATCTACGCCCTCAAGATCAGCGATAACGTCACCCTGGACGAGGATGAAGCCGAAATCCTCTTCCTCGGCTGCCACCACGCCCGGGAGTGGATATCGGTTGAAGTCCCGTACCTCCTGGCCAAGCACCTGCTGGAGAATTACGCGACCGACCCAGCCGTCCGCCGGGCTATCGACCAAAGCGAGGTCTGGATCATACCCCTGGTCAACCCCGACGGCTTGGAATATTCGACCCATTTCTACCGCTATTGGAGAAAGAACAGGCGCCTCAATGCCGACGGCAGCTTCGGTGTGGACCTCAACCGGAACTATGACTACGCCTGGGCGTTTGATGACGAAGGCTCGAGCCCCGAGCCCGCCTCCGAGATATACCGCGGTTCCGGCCCCTTTTCGGAGCCGGAGGCCCAGGCCATACGAGACTTTTTCGGTCAGCGGGATTTCCGGGCGCTCATCAGCTACCACAGCTATGCTCAAGTCATTCTCTATCCTTGGGGGTACACGATGGCCCCGACAGACCAGGAACTTACGCATCAGTCCCTCGCCTCCCACATGTCGGCTTTGATGGAGGCAGTCAACGGCCGCATCTATGGCTTCGGGCCTTCGGCGGCTTCCTCCTACCTCACGAACGGCGACACGACGGACTGGGCGTTCGGGATATCGGGAATTCCCGCCTTTACGATCGAGCTCCCGCCGATCGACCAGCTCGACGGCGGCTTTTTTAACGCTGAGCAGGACATCGCTCCCATTTTCAGGGAGAACTTGCCGGCCGCCCTTTTCCTGATCGACTGGTCAATCTCGGACTTCGCGGCCTCTCCGCTCGAGCCCCAAAGATCCAGGCCGGAGCTCAGCCCGGCGGTTGGAAAGGCTCAAGGCCGCCTCTCCCCCCGAAAAGCATTGACAAACACCCGGGTTCTGGATTAATTAATTGGGCATCGACCTGGCCTTCCCGGAGGGATATTCTGCAGCTCATCGCTTTCCAGGCTATGCCTTCTTTCAAGAAGGAGGGGCTTCCCTACTGGATCTTTTGGGGCCTGCTTCTTCTCGTACTGCTCCTTCTTCTTTTTATCTTCTTACGGAACCGGAAGCTCCGCCTTCGCCTCAGCTCCTTTTTTGCCGGCGCGAGGAGGAGGTCGGTTCTCCTGCGCCTCAAGTATAACCTCAAGAAGGAGCGGCAGAAAAAGGAGAACGCCCTCCAGCGGCTGGGCGAAAAGGCCTGGGGCAGCGACATAGTGCCCGATGCCGCCGGGGAGATCAAGGCCGCTCTCGAAGAATCAATCAAGAGGCGGGACGCCGCCCAGATGGAATGGAAGAACACCCTCGCCGAAATGGAACGTCTCCACAAAAAGCTGGAGGAATCGACCGCGCTGTTCGAAGAGAAACTCCGGGAGCGCCGGGCTCAAAAACAGCCCTTCGATGAGCGGCTGAAAAAAAAGAAAGAGGAAGAGCGCGCCCTGAAGAAGCTGCCGGCGAGCAACGACACCAACCGGCAATTGGCCGAGGTCAGGCGGGACCTGGCAGAAGCGACGAGGCGGGTCGGGGAATTCGAACGTCAAATCAGAGAACTCGAGATGGAGAAGAGTCACGGCCAACAGGAGATCGCCCGGGAGATCAATAACTGGAAAAAAACGAAGGAGAAGCTCCAGAAGCACATCAAGGAGATCGAAGTCCTGCAGCGAGACTTCTATCTCTCGCTCGGCCAGCTCCTGGAAGAGAAGAAGGTGGAAAGCCAGGAACTCCAAGGGTTTTATGCCGAGATCGACCTCATCAACGGCCGGTTGGATACGTTGAATCACCGCATCGAGACCCTCGGCGGCCGCTAAGCCCGACTCCCCTTTACCGTCTATTCCCTTGGCGTTACAATAGAAAGATGCCCAAGCCGAAACTCCTGGTCCATATCTGTTGCGCGCCGGATGCCGCCTATGTCATCGGCCTTCTGCAGGCGGACTTTGATGTGGCCGGTTTTTTCTCGAACTCGAACATCCAGCCGGCGGAGGAATACGAACGGCGGCTCGAGGAGGCCCGCAAGGTCGCAGGAATTTTGGGCCTCCGGCTTATCGAGGACGTCTACGACCCAACGCGCTGGTCACAAGTCACCCACAAGTTCAGGCACGAGCCGGAGAAAGGAAGGCGCTGCGATGTCTGCTACGCCTTCCGTCTGGAGCGCACAGCCCGGACTGCCGCCGGCCTCGGGTTTGACGGGTTTACGACAATCATGAGCCTGAGTCCCTGGAAAAAGGCAGGGGCGCTCAACCGGATCGGAAAGATGCTCGGACGCCGGCACGGGGTCGAGTTCCTGGAGGCGGATTTCAAGAAAAAGGACGGCTTCCGGAAGAGCGTCGTCCTGAGCAAGGAGCTCAGCCTCTATCGCCAGGACTACTGCGGCTGCCTCTACAGCCGGAGGAACGACAAGGGAACCCCGGTTGAGCCCAAGTAAGCCCGCAGTCAAATCCAAGATGCCAGGGTTGCGTCCGGCAAGAAGGGCCGTCCGAATTACCGTGGGTGGAGTCGTCCAGGGAGTGGGGTTCAGGCCCTTTCTCTGGAGGTTGGCAGAAAGGTTCGGGTACAAAGGGTGGGTCAAGAATATCGGCTCCGGTGTGAAGATCCACCTGGAGGCGGAGAAAAATACCGACTTTGGGTCGTTCCTTCGCGCCCTTGAGGAAGACAAGCCTCCCCTTGCGCGGATCGAAAGGCTGGAGCTCCGGCCGGCTGCCTATCGCGGCTGCGCCAACTTCGCGATCAAGAAGTCCGAGGAAGGAGAGAGCTTCGTCTTCATTTCGCCGGACATCGCCACCTGCCAACCTTGCCGGCAGGAGATCGCGGATCCTTCGGAGCGCCGGCACCGCTATGCGTTCACGAACTGCACCGATTGCGGGCCGCGCTATACCATCGTGCGGTCGCTTCCCTATGACCGGCCAAAAACCACGATGGCCGGTTTCAAGATGTGCCCCGACTGCCGGCGGGAGTATGAGGACCCCCGGGACCGGAGATACCATGCGCAGCCCATCGCTTGCCCCGTCTGCGGACCTCACGTCTGGCTCCAGGAGGCCCGGAGCGGGAGAGAAATCAGGGGCGGGATAGACATGGCCGCAGGCCTCATCAGGGCGGGAAAGATCCTGGCAGTCAAGGGACTCGGAGGATTCCATCTTGTCTGCGACCCCAGGCGTCCAGGTGCTGTCCGCCGACTGCGGGCCATAAAGGAAAGACAGCGGAAACCGCTGGCGCTCATGGCCCGGGATATCGCGATGATCGAACGCTATGCCACCGTCAAACCCGCCGAGCGCCGGGAGCTTCTTTCGGCCAGCCGCCCCATCGTTCTCTTGCAGAAGAAAAAGGACCTCCCGGGCACGGCGCCCTATTTGGACGAAATCGGGTTCATGCTCCCCTACACTCCTCTGCACCACCTCCTTCTCGAGAAACTCGGCCTCATCGTGGCAACCAGCTCAAACCCCAAGGATGCCCCGATCGCCAAAGAGGAGAGCGAGGGGATTGGCGGGCTCTGCGACTTCATCCTCACGCACAACCGGCCGATCCAGACGCGCGCCGACGACTCCGTGCTCAAGCTGGCGGGGGACGGCCCCCTGTTCCTGAGGCGGGCCCGCGGCTACGTGCCTTATCCCCAACGTGTCCCGCAGCAGCTCGCCGTCCCTCAACACATCATCGCGCTCGGAGGCGAGCTCAAGGATACAGTGTCCGTCTACAAGAACGGCTACGTCATCACCAGCCAATTCCTGGGTGACCTCGATGAATACCGGAACTTCAGGTATTTCGAGGAGACGATCGCCCACCTCGAGCGCTTGTTCGACGTCCGGCCCCGGGTCGTCGTTTCCGACCTCCATCCCCATTTCCGCACAACCCGCTATGCCGCAAAGCTTGGCCTGCCCCACTTCCAGGTACAACATCATCACGCCCACGTGCTCGCCGTCCTGCTCGAACATCAGGTCCCCGTCGAGCGCAAGGTTCTCGGGATCGCCCTCGATGGATACGGCTACGGACAGGACGGAGATGCCTGGGGGGGCGAATTCCTCCTCTGCGACTATTCCGCCAGCACTCGGGTCGCTCATTTCAAGCCGGTGCCTCTTCCGGGAGGCGACCGGGCTGCCCGCGAGCCCTGGCGGATGGCTCTTGCCTATCTACGGGAAGCGTATGGCGAGAAGGTCCCCGCACTATCTTCCCTTAACAAAATAAGCAAAAAGCACCGCGACCTCATTCTAAAAATGATCGCATCCGGTGTGAACAGCCCGCTGACATCAAGCTGCGGCCGTCTCTTCGATGCGGTTTCCTGCCTCGTCGGCCTCGCCCCGGAGGAAGTGGAGTTCGAGGCCGAGGCGCCCATGCGTTTGGAAGCGGCATCAAGACCCGATGTCAGGATCCCCTATCCGTATGAGCTCCTGACCGACAGCGATCCTTGGCAGCTGTCTTTTGCGGCGACGATCCGGGAGATCGTCCGGGACGTTTCGCGTAAGCGGGCTCCGGAAAGGATTGGAGCCGCCTTTCATTACACGCTGGCGCTGGCCATTGCCGAAGTCTGCGAGCGGGTTCGCCAGGTGCACGGCGTCTCCACGGTTGCCCTCGTGGGCGGAGTCTTCCTGAACAAGGTCCTGCTGAACATGACTCTGGGGACGCTGCATAGAAAACGGTTTGAAGTCCTTCGTCCCCGCCGGTACTCCCCGAACGATGAATCGATCTCCGTCGGTCAGATCGCCTATGCGCTGGCCCGGCTGAAGGACCGTCCCTAAAGGGTTTTTCTGTCTTCTTTCTCTTTCTCAGGGGTTTGGTCGAGAGTGACCCGGAATCCCCCCACGACCGCTGAAACCGTATTGAAGAGATGGGCCTGAAGCCAGCCGATCGCCCCCAATAGAACAAATCCCAGCAGGCCACCCAGGCAGGCAAAGACGATCCCGCCCATCAGCGTCCCCTGCAGCGTGCCCAAGGCTTCGGGAAGGTATGGCGCCATCCCCGAGAAGAAACGTGAGGCTCCGGAGAAAGCCCCGAGGATGAGGCCCAGGACGAGCCCGGTTCCGCCGCTGAAAAAGAAAAGAGAAGCGGCGCTCAGCCGGCGCAGGACGAAATTGTCTTGGGGGCTCTTGATAAGGAGGTCTTCGGCAATGGGCACCGCTTCAGCCCCACGGCTGCCGACGGTTTCCTTCACTTTCAGGCTCTCGCCGCACCGCGCACACGTTTCCGCGCCTTCTTCGTTTTCCTGCCCGCAGCTGGGGCAGATCCCTCGTCCGGAATCCTCTGACGGGGGGTCTGAAGGGACCCAGTCCCGTCCGTCAAAGAAGTACCATTTTCCGCTCTTGGCGCCGATCATCCAGAAGCGCCCCTGGCCGTCTTTAAGCCGCAGCTTCTTGAGCCTGTCGATAAATTCCCGGCGGGAAATCTCTTTTTCCCGGAACTGTCGGCGTAAAGTCAGGAAGGCTGTCTCCACCTCTCTGAACGAACGGCTCATATCACCCTCGCGAAACCGCTCTGTCTTGATCGGCCCATGCTTTTAAATTGTTGATTACAAATAAAATAGAACGTCTTTCCGGCCGCGAACGCGCGGTTGACGAAATCTTGTGCAAAGTGCCATATCCTCAATGAAAATCCAAACTTGCATCGCGCGAACTGGCCGCTTTTCCACAACTTTTCCACAGTTTCTGTGCAAAAGTCCGGAGCCTCCGGGGCGCACTTTATTTCGTCTCTCATAGGCCCCATTGATGGAGGAGTTCCAGCAGGCTATAACCCTTGATCGGAGCGGGAATAAAAGAGAGGATAAAGATCACCAGGATGACCGCTCCGATGAGCCGGCGCCATGGGGACAGCCTTTCCTGGTCATCGACCACCCGCGGGTGTTTTAAGCCCAAAAGCGTAATGATGAGCGCCCAAACGATCCAGCCGATCCAGAAAAAGATCCCCATAAAAACAAAGGCCACTAGGAGAATCTTGGTCAAGCTCTTGGCCTTCTCCCCAAGCAGGGCAAAGGACACGTGGCCGCCGTCCAGCTGACCGATCGGGAAGAGGTTGAAGGCCGTGACCAGGATACCCACCCAGCCGGCGAAGGCAACGGGGTGGAGGAAGAGGTCGCTCTGGGACGAGCCACCCTTGAACATCAGGCTTCCGAGGAACTTCAGCAAGAGCGGCTCCCCGAAGACCATGGTGTCTTCCCGGGAAACTGCGGGAACGATCTTGGACAGGGACAGACCGTAGACGAGAGCGGGAAGGGACAACAGGAATCCGGTCAGAGGTCCGGCAACGCCGATATCAAAGAGCTGCTTGCGCCTTGTTATGGGCGACTTGATCTTGATGAAGGCGCCCAGCGTGCCGATCAGCGTCGGGGCTGGGATGAAAAACGGGAGGGTCGCTTCGATGTGGTAGAACCGGCAGGTGAGATAGTGGCCCATCTCGTGCCCCAGGAGGATGACGATCAGGACGGCTGCATAGACGAGGCTGAGGCGGATGATCCGGGGGTCGGTAAAGGCTCCCAGGCCGGGCGCGAACTGGGCGTCCTGCAGGATCTGATCGGAATACGTGTAGCTGACACTCCAAGTCAGCCCGACAAAGAAAGCGGAAAAACAGGTGACGACAAAAAGAAGGATATTCAGCCAGGAACGCGAGGGAATGCTCAGATTCCTCCTTTGAGCCTATGGTATTTGGCCATCAATTCCTCGCGGGTCTCTTTATGGTCGGGGT
>DAIPLF010000065.1:0-8345 GCA_036769375.1 Candidatus Aminicenantota bacterium
GCCTATCTCGCCGAATCCCTCGGCCCGGCACAGCCCGGACCTTCGGCGCCGCTTGAGAGTATCGTCAGGCGAATTCCGTCATCCCTCCTGCCTGATCACTCACTTATCAGCCGGGACCCAGAAATCAGGCTCCGCCATGCGCGCGGACATTCACTGCCTGATTGGATCGCCCTTCGATTCGGTTCTCTCGACCGTTTTCCCGACGGCGTGGCCCTCCCCGTATCCGAAGAGGAAGTGGCGAATATCCTCACCTTCGCCAAGGAGACCGGCACCTGGCTGATCCCCTACGGCGGGGGGACGAGTGTTGTCGGACACATCAACCCTCCTCCCCTCGATCATCCCTTCCTGACCGTCAGCCTGGAGAGGATGCGGCGGATGTCCAAGCTGGATGAAGCAAGCCGCATAGCCACCTTTGAAGCCGGAGTGACCGGCCCCCATCTCGAAGCCCAGCTCCGGGCCCGCGGCTACACTCTCGGCCATTTTCCTCAATCATTCGAATTCTCGACTCTCGGCGGATGGGTGGCCACCCGCTCGAGCGGGCAGCAGTCCCTCTACTACGGCCGCATCGAGGACCTGTTTGCCGGCGGACGGATGCTCACCCCTGCCGGAAACCTCGAGATGCCGCCTTTTCCGGCGAGCGCCGCCGGCCCGGATCTACGCCAGGTTGTTCTCGGCTCCGAGGGACGGCTGGGTCTCATCACCAGCGCCCTTGTTCGAGTGTGTCCTATCCCTCAGCTCGAGAGATTCCATGGAGTCTTTTTCCCCAGTTTTGACCGGGGCGTCGCCGCTGTCAAGGAGATGGTGCAGTCGAAGCTCCAGCTCTCCATGCTGCGCCTGAGCGATAGCCTGGAAACGAACACGAGCCTTATCCTCACAGGCAACGAACGCATGATCAGGCTTCTCAACGGCCTGCTGCGGGTCCGCGGGCTCAAAGAAAGAGACGAAAAATGCATGCTCTTCCTGGGCATCACCAGGGCGCGCGGCCTGGCCAGAAAGGCCCGCCGGATCGCCCTGGATATCGTCCGCGAGCATGGCGGCGTTCATGTGGGCCGCAAGATGGGAAGCGAGTGGCGGAAAAGCCGGTTCAAGACTCCTTACCTGCGGAATACACTCTGGGACTGCGGCTTGGCCGTCGATACTTTGGAAACTGCGCTGTCTTGGACCGACCTTGCCTCCGCCACGGAAGCTATTCTAAAGGCGCTCAGGACAGGCCTCGAAGACCGTGGGGAGCGAGTCCTCGCCTTTAGCCACGTCTCCCATGTCTATGCGACCGGCGCCAGCATCTACGTGACTTTCCTCTTCCGTTTGGCGTCAAGCGCCGAAGAGACGCTCTCCCGCTGGCAGAAGTTAAAGGCTGCGGCCAGCCAGGCAATTGTCTCCCACGGAGGCACCATATCCCATCAGCACGGGGTCGGACTTGACCACCAGCCCTGGCTGGAAGCCGAAAAAGGGCGGCTCGGCCTGCAATCGCTGGCCGCGCTGGCGAAAGCGTTTGATCCGGACGGGATCATGAACCCGGGAAAGCTCATCGGGAGCTCCGGTCCGAAGTGACGATGGTCCGCCAAGAGTATCGTTCACCCTGGGAGCCGGGCTGGCGGGAAGAGGCCTGGGCACGGCTCAAAGATCCTTGGGATCTGATCATCGTCGGCGGAGGCATCACCGGGGCCGGCATCCTGGCTCTCGCGGCGCGAAGCGGCCTTCGAACGCTGCTCCTCGAAAAAGCGGATTTTGCCTCGGGCACCTCCAGCCGCTCCTCGAAGATGGTGCACGGCGGGCTCCGCTACCTGAAAAATATGCATATCAAGCTGACTTGGGAGAGTGTCAGAGAACGTCAGCGGCTTCTCGCGGCAGCTCCCGGGCTGATCGAGCCGCTCGGGTTCATCTATCCCATATACAAAGGCGGGCATCCCAGCCCTTGGGTGATGGGTATCGGGCTCGGCATATATACGCGTCTCTCTCCCGATGCCGGCGATTACCAGCGGCTCGACGAGGTCGACATCAGCCTTCTGGCGCCCGGACTGAAGACGCACGACCTGGAACGGGGTTATCGCTATCTGGATGCCCAGACGGACGACGCGCGTCTGGTGCTGCGCGTGCTGCATGACGGGTTGAAGGCCGGACAAGGCAGAGCCCTTGCCCTGAATTATGTCACCGTCGGCGGCCTATTGAAGAATGGAGACAATGTCTCCGGCGTGACGTTGCGAAATGAGGAAACGGGCGAAACGGCCGAGGCGAGGGCTCGCCTGGTGATCAACGCCTCCGGTGCCTGGGCCGACGAGCTGCGCCGCGAGATCGGTGGGAAAAAGCGGCTGCGGCCCCTCCGCGGGAGCCATCTCTACTTCAGCCTGGACCGGTTTCCTGTTTACCAGGCCATCGCCTTCAGCCATCCGGATGATGGCCGGCCTGTCTTTGTCTATCCGTGGGAAGGGGTGGCGCTCGTGGGGACAACGGACGTGGACCACAGCGGGCCGCTTGATATGGAGACAACGATCTCGGCCAAAGAGGCTGACTATCTTCTCCGAGCTGTCCAATCTCATTTCCCCTCGTTGGAGCTGGCCAGACAGGATGTCCTCACCGTTCAGGCTGGCGTGCGGCCGGTCGTCGATACGGGAAGGGCCGACCCCTCCGCCGAAGGACGTGACCACGTTGTCTGGCCTGAGGGCGGACTCTTGACCGTGACCGGCGGCAAGCTCACCACGTTTCGCCTGATCGCCGTCGATGCGCTTCGCGAAGCGCACCGGATGCACCCGGAAATCCCCGAGCCTGATGCCGATGCGCAGGTGCTGGAGACATTCGACCCCGGGCAGGAGATCCACGGCGTCGACCCGGACACGTCCAGGCGTCTTTGGGGACGCTATGGAGAGGCTGCGCCCTTCCTGGCCGCTCGCTTCCCTGAGCTTCTCCACAGGATCGCCGGAACTCCCTATCTCTGGGCTGAACTGGCCTGGGCGGCGGGCCATGAGCCGGTCCGTCATCTCGATGATCTGCTCCTACGGTGTTTCCGTTGCGGGATCCTTCTCCCCGACGGGGGTCAGAGCCTGATGCCCAGGATGGAGTCGCTGCTCAAGGAGCAGCTCGGATGGACGAAAGAACGCTGGAACGAGGAGGCCGGACGCTATCACCGCATCCGGAAAACAGCCCACGGCCTTCCTAAGGAATGGCAAGATGCGCACCTTGATCATAGTTAATCCCAATGCCTGCGGCGGGAATGCCGTCGCGGTCTATAGGAGCGTTGAAGACCGGATAGCGGCTCTCTTTGGCGACCTTTCCGTCGCCATTACTGAGAAGCCGGAGGATGTGGGCCGGCACCTCGACGCGGCGGCCGCAATAGGCGTCGATCTCGTTATCGCCGTCGGCGGAGACGGGACTAACCACAGCGTGGTCAATGCCCTGGCCGAGAGGCCCGGTCTATCGGCTGCTTTTGGCAGCCTTCCCGTGGGAACGGGCACCGATTGGTCCAGGGCGCTCGAGATCTCTGCGGACCCCGGAGCCGCAGTGGACTGGCTGACGCGGGCGCAGCCGGTCCTCTGCGATCTGGGGAAAGTCGAATACCTGGACGAGCGAAACGGCGGCCGTCCGGCCAAACGGTTCTTCCTGAACATCTCGAGCGCCGGGGTAAGCGGCGAGATCGTGGCCCGGGTGAATCGACTGCGCCGGCGAACGTCATGGACTTTTCTCCGCACCACCATCGCCGCTTTATTCAAGTACAGGCCCCAGCGGATCACCGTGGAATGTGACCGCGAGAAATTCTATGAAGGGCCCAGCTATATCCTGGCCGTGGCCAACGGCCGGTTCTTCGGAAGAGGGATGTGGGTGGCGCCCAATGCCTTCGTCGATGACGGCCTGTTCGATGTCGTGCTCGTGGAGGGCATGCCCCGGCATCGCATCCTGCTGGCCCTACGCACGGTTTTCAGCGGCCGGCATCTCCGGCGGAAGGACGTCCACTACAGGAGCGCCGCTTCGGTCCGGGTCCATTCAGAGGACGGGCCTCTCAGCCTGGAATTCGACGGCGAAGAAGCGCGCGGTCAGGACCTCGTATATACAGTGTTGCCCGGCGCGTTGAGAGTCCTGATGCAACCCGCTGCGGCTAAAATCCTAAAGACGCCGGTTGCTCTCGGCGGGCCCTTCACAACCGCCACAGGTAGGAAGCCTTAAAGAATATCCCCCGGCGAGTCTCCAGGAAGCGGTCCGCATTCACGTAGGCACCGTCCTCCCAGCGAACCCTGTCATAAAGCGACCCGTACCCGAGCTGGATGACCGTCCCGGGAATATACAGGAACGAGGCCAGGAGGTCGGCCAAGAGCTGCCTGCGGTAGTTGTTGTATTCGACGATCGCCCGGAAGAACAGGTACTTGTTCACCTGATAGACAAGCCGGTTCCAAATGATCGTATAATCGTAGATCTTTTCCCCCGTGGAATCCCGGAAGAGGTCGGAAAAGGTGAGGTTAATGGTCCAGTTGAAATTCTCCGAGGGTTGATAGCCCAGCGTGGCCAGCGCCCTTTTCCCGTAGCCTTGGAAAGGCTGCTCTGTATAGCGGATGGCCTTGCCGTCTCTATAGGTGACTTTGATATAAAACTGCGTGGTGATCTGGCTGGTCAGCTGGGCGGTCCAACCGCTGGTATTGAACCTCTGGCCAAGGAAGGTCTCCGTGGAATAGGAACCGGCCACGCTTATTCGAGTGGTCCTGACCATGACTGAACTGAGCGAGAGCGTGTTTACGGTTTCCCACAGTCCGCTGAACTTGTCCCTAAGCTGAGAGGTGAATAAGCCGGGTATGAGTTGGAGCACGACTTTGGATCGGGGGTGGAACTTCGGAGCGACAAAGGCTCGAACCCGCGTCAAGCCGTTGCGGATGAGAAAGCCGCTGTCGGTCTCGAAATCCGGCGATAGGTCCTGGCCGCCAACCTGGAAATTCCAGTCGCGGGTATCCAAGAGATAGTCAAGACCAAGCGCATGGCCGTCTTGACGGGGCGCCTCGGACGAAGCTCTGGTGAAGGAGCCTAGGGCATGAAAACCCAGCATGCTGGACTGGCCGAGCCGGATCTGCCCGTCCGGACCGATGACCCGGTTGAACCGGCCCCCCTGTTCACGGTCGGTGAAGAAAAGACCGAGGGAGCTGTCCTGGCTCAGGGCGTGTTTATAGCGCACGATGGAGAAATAGGCGGACCCCCCGGCCGGATCGAGAGTATCGAAGGAGACCGGGGACCCATCCGCGGCGAAGATCGTGGCGATGCTGTCTCTCCTGGCTACCTTTCCGGAAAGCTTCACCCCGCCCCCGGGGTCGACAATGTTCCGGGTGTGGACGGTCTCCAAAAGGAAGTCCTGCTCGCTCGTCCCTGCCAGGTTGAAGTTCTCGCTTCCCTCCAGGAAAAACGGCCTCTTCTCCGGGAAGTAAAGGTCGTAGCGGAGATTGACGTCCACCTGCCCGGCATCGGCCTCAACCTGGCTGAAGTCCGGGTTTATCGTCGCGTCGAAGATAAGGCTCGGGGTGATCCCGTATTTCCCGGTCAGGCTCAGGTCGCGGGCCGCCTTCTCCCTGGCGAGCCGGCCCTCGCTCTGCGCATACCCCTGGGAAAAGGTGAATGCCGGGATGAGCTCCAGCAGGGTGCATTTTTTGAGGCCGAAAAACTCCATCGGTGCCATTTCGGTCAGGAAGGCGAATCCCTTGGCCGGGTCGAGCGCCGGATAGGAGCCGTGCTCGGTGCGGCGCCCAATTGAGCGCTCGAAAAAGACCCCCATCTCGATGCGCTGGCCGGAGGAATAGCGGATGCTCTTCAGGGGGATGCGGAGCTCGACGGCATAGCCTTTTTCATGCAGCTTGCCGGCGCTGTACCAGACCACGTCCACGGTATAGTCTTCTTTGTTGTTGGCGTAACGGCTGTCCATCTGGATGCCGAGCGGGTTGACATAGAAAGCATACAGGGACTGCTCATCATTGAACGAATCCAGGTTGATGCAGATGAAATCGTCGGTCCGGAAGTCGTCCCTCTTGGAGAGGGTCGCCTTGATCTTGTCCGGTTCCCGGTCGTAGCACTGGAAGGCGAAATAGAGGTTCTCGCTGTCGTAGGCATAATAGGCCAGGGTTTCCTCGGACAGGTCGCGGCCGAAATCGGGGATGAACGTCTTGAAATCCGTGACGGCTGGGGCTTGAGTCCAGACGGGGTCGTCAAGCACCCCGTCGACGACCGGCGGCCTGTCTGTTTTGAGCGGTTTGAGCATGAGCGGAGGGGAAGTGGAGGCGGACGTGACGGGCACAAGGAGGCTCAAGAAAACCAGGAGGACGAAGGGGAGATGTCTTTTTTCCATGGTCATGAGGTCATGTGCCCGGTTATTATATTTAACTGGCGAAATGAAGCCAATTCCTCTTTATGGATATACGATCTCGTGCGGAAAGAGTTCCTTAGCGGTGGAGGAACCATTCCTCGAGCAAGCGACTTGGGAATGTCCAATTGAAGAGACTGAAAGCGTGTGATATAAAGAGGCCGGAGAAAAAGCCGGGCGAACACAATAGCGGAAGAACATCGGCATGCTGAAGAGTCTTTTCGGGAAGTCGAAGGCCAAGTCCCCTGAAGACGCCGGACGGGCCGACATCGACCGCCTCTCAGACGAAGAGTTCCTCGACACCATCTACAAGAGATTCTTGGGCCGGGAGCCGGACCCGGCGGGACGGGCTCACCAACTCAGCTTCCTGAAAGCGGGGAATTCTCGGGCCGCCCTGATCCTGAACATCACCGAGGCACCTGAGTTCATCTTCAAGGTCGTCAAGGACAACATCCACGCCTATATCGAGCTTCTGCCGATAAAAGACGAAAGGCCGGACCGTTTCGAGATCCTCACCGATCGCCGGGGTCTAGAGAAGACGTGGGTCTTTCGGGTGAAGGAGGAGAGCGATTTCGATTGGCTGGAGCGCAAGGTCGTCGATAACGGCTATTATGAGAGGCCCGGAGTCTGGAGTTTCCTCATCGACGAGGACAAGCGGATGCTGGCTGAGATCGCCGCCGAGTTCAGGCCCCGGTCGGTGCTCGATGTCGGCTGCGCCAACGGCGCGGTCCTGAAGTGCCTCTCCGACATGGGCATCTCGGGAGAGGGCGTAGAGATCAGCCGGATGGCGCTGGACAAGGCAGTCCCCGAAATTAGAGAGCGGGTCCATTTCGGCGACCTTCTCAGCCTCAACCTTCCCCGCCGCTATGACCTCGTTCTGGGCTTGGACATCTTCGAGCATTTCAACCCCCATAAGCTGGCCGGCTATATCGGCGAGATCTTCCGTCTCCTCGAGGACGATGGATATCTCCTGGCCAACATCCCCGCTTACGGCAAGGACGAGGTTTTTGGCGAGATCTTCCCGGTCGACTTTCAAGAATGGGACGATGACATCAGGGCCGATCGGTGCTTCCGGACGGTTCCCGTCGATGGCTATGGTTACCCCAAGAATGGGCACATCATCTGCGCCGCTACGGCCTGGTGGGTGGGACAATTCGAGGGGCTGGGATTCCGGCGGGAGGCCAGGCTCGAGCTGGCCCTGCATAAGAAATATGACGCCGCCATGGACAAGATCTCGCCGGCGCGGAAATCCTACTATGTCTTCGCCAAGGGGCCGGCCGGACCTCGGGACGAGGAAGCTCTGAAGCGGATCCTGTCCGGCCGGGCTGAAGGTTGACCTGGTCTCCAAGTCCGGAGCGAAAGGAGCAGGAGAGGATGGTCGAGAAACAACGAGACAAGCCGAAGGCTATTATCGTCTTGGCCATGCACGGAGCTCCCCCGCTGGACTTCCCCGAAGGCGAGAGGCTTGAGTTCTGGGGCCTTCACTCCCAACTCGAACATAAACGCGGCCCGGATAGGGGCGCTCAAGAGCTCCGCTATAAACAGCTGGAGGCTAAAATGCGCGCTTGGCCCCGGACCGGCCAAAACGACCCCTTCTATGCCGGATCACAGGAACTCGCCAGGCACCTTCGCCAGGAGTCCGGGCTTGAGGTCGTCGTTGGGTTCAACGAATTTTGCGCCCCCACGCTGGACGAAGCATTGGCCCGGGCGGCGGCCCGGGGGGCCGGCAAGATCGTCGTCCTCACCCCAATGATGACGCGCGGCGGGGAGCACTCCGCTGTAGACATTCCCGAGGCCATCCGCCGGGCCCAGAAGAAGTTCCCTGCCCAGAAGATCGTCTACGCCTGGCCTTTCCCGACCGAGGACATCGCCCGCTTCCTGGCCTCTCAAATCACCCGCTTCCTTTAGAAACACCGACACAAAATACTATTCTTCGAGGATGGAATGGCAACCCTTTTTTAAGCCGAGGCGAGGGGTATGGGCGAAGAGGGTCATCCGGAGACGAGCGGGCAGGGTTCCTCGA
>DAIPLF010000416.1:0-2301 GCA_036769375.1 Candidatus Aminicenantota bacterium
AAGAGCAGCTCGTCCAGGCCTTCGACCGCGCGTCCCGGCTCATGCGGGAGGCCTCCCACCTGCTCTGATTGGAGTAAAGGATGTCCTCAAGCGTTTTTCCCGACACGTCGATCCGTCCCTCGGCACGTCACTATTTATGCGGTCAAGATATCGTGGGAATGGAGCAGCCGGGGCCTGACTTTTAAACCATGGGGGCAGGCCTTCTCGCAGGGACCGGCGCAATCCGCGCAGCCGAGCGGCTTTTGGGCAGGCTCCAGCTCCGCATAGTAGGCCATGGCTTCTTTTTCCATCCCGTAGTTCTCGAAATACATGGCGTAGCGGAGCACGTCATTGACGGCGACATTATTGGGACAAGCGGACAGGCACTGCGTGCAGCTCACCCGGCAATAGAGGTTGTGCGCTTGCTGCTGATAACGGCTGAGCATTCCCAACGCCGCCCGGTCGAGGGGCTGGCCTGAAGCCGCGATGTATTCTTCGACGTGGGAATAGCTGCTAAGAGTCGGGATGCAGGTGTCGATGTCAGGATTGCTCATGACCCAGCGGATGGCCGCCTGAGGATAGCTCACTTCGGGGCTGACCATCGCTTTCAGGTTCCCCTGCATGCCTCCGGCGAAGATCTTCATGGCCACGGTCCCGATCCCTTTCTGACGGGCGGCTTTGATCAGGGGCTCGATCTCTTTTCCTTCCATGTGATTGTACATGACCAGAACGACCTGGGCGAAGTCCGTGTCCAGGGCCTGTTTCAGGGTGACCTTGGCGTTGTGGGTGGAGAATCCCGTGAACCGGACCTTGCCCTCTTTTTTCAGCTGGTCGTAAGCCGACAGGATCTCCTGGCTGTTGAGGAGGGGCGTGAGGTCGCCGACGCCGTGGGCCATGGCCACGTCTATGTAGTCTGACTGGAGGCGCTTGAGGCTTTCCTCCACCCGCTTGATCACAGAAGCCCGGTCGATCTTCTGCCGAAAATCGTGAGGATGCTTGGTCGTGATGATGACCTTGTCGCGGACCTCTTTGAGCCCCTGGGCGACATAGATCTCGCCCTTCCCCCGCAGGTAGCCTTCGGCGGTGTCGAAATAATTGACGCCGCAATCGTAGGCGTAGCGGAGAACGTTGCTTTCGAACAGGGAGATGGCGCCGCAAGAGACATCCGAGACTTTAAGCCCTGTCTTCCCCAGCGGGTTGAACTTCTTGACCTTCGGCGTTGAGGGTGTGACTTGGCCGAATCGGCTTTCCCCCGACTCCGCCTCACTCCGTCCGGTCAGTCCGAAACCCAGCGCAGCCGAAGCCAGCGTCGACAAGAAATTTCGTCTATTCAAGCGGGACATGATTCCTCCTTTTTCTATTTTTTTCTTATCTCGATCGGCGTCAAGGGCTTGAGCTTGGACGCGATCGGGGCCGTGTCCACGGCGATAAACTGCAGGACATAGGTATCGCCGAACCAGGGCATCGTCATGACCCGGGCGCCCTGGGTCAGTTCATTCTGGTTGGGGACCTCCGCGGAGGTGGCGTAAAAGACGACTTCGGATTCCACGCCTTCGATCAGGAGAGACAGCGCGTCGCCCGTTCGAAGCCCGGCTTTTTCGACGTCGGTCTTTCTCCAGTTGGTATTGATCGATAATCCATAACGATTGGAATTGAAGTCCAGGACATTCCCTTTCAGCCGGCCCGGCTGGGCCTCGGTCGCACCGACATTGATGTCGAACTCAGAAAACAAGTCCTCGGACAAAGGTTGATTCATCTTCACATCGGTGGCCTCGGCCAAGGTCCCGCGCGTCCCGACCTGGGAACTGAACCAGGTGAGGGGTAGGTTGAAGCCCTCGACGGGTTCAAAGGGACCGAAATCGGTGTTGACCTCGTAAACATCGCCTTCGGGAGTCTTGCCCCGGAAGACAAGCCTCTTCAGGCGGAAATCATCCGGCCGCAGGAAAAAACTGGCTTCAACGGCGCCGGGCTTCGCGAGCGTCAAATGGTAGAGCTTCTCGGGCCCGAAAGCCGTCAGGCCCTCCAGATTGAGCTCGCCTTCGAACTTCACCAAGGAAAAAAGACCGGCGTACAATCTGGCCAGAGTCAAATAAACGGTTTTTTCCGGGTCGGGGACGTCGGAGATCGTATTGTAGGAATTCCGCCGGACCCGCCCGTCCTTGACCAGGATGACTTCGGTGACGACGGGATCTTTGCCGGCGCTGAGCTTAAGCTCCCCGGGTGAAGCGACGACGAACCTGGTGTTGCCGGTCTTAAAGGAAATGTTCTGGAATTGGCCGAGCTTTTCCCGGCCGCCCGAGGCTTCGAGATTCTTCTGGATGA
>DAIPLF010000066.1:0-8336 GCA_036769375.1 Candidatus Aminicenantota bacterium
AAACCGTTATCCTGAGTTATCGGGATCGTGGGTTCGAATCCCACCCTCTCCGCCACTTAGGAAATGCCTTGGCCGCTGCGCGGGCTCGACGGTCGTTTTTCGCCAAAAAACCAAGCCGTTTTGAATCTGGGTAAAGCCAAAAGCCGCAGGTCAACGAAAATGGAAATTATCAAAAAGCACAAGGTCTCGCTCGTTGTTGCTATTGCACTGCCGGCGGCTGTCTTATTCCTTTTTTTCCGGATGTATCAAAAGGATGTTAGGGAACTTGCAGATTTTTCTGCTTCCTATGAAAAATTTGAAAAGGCTCTTTCAGATTTTTCCAGACCTTATTTTGCATCAAATAATGAAGGCAAGCACGCTACTGATGACTTCGAACGCAAAGCTGATGAGGCGCTTTCCGAGCTTTATGCAAAAGCGGCCGCAAGATTATCTTCTTTAATCAAAAACGATGCAGAACTTATGGATACGACCCTGGAGATCGCAGAACTCTGCAGAAAAGAACTGGCTGCTCTTAAGGCATACAAGAGAACAGTTCCCGGCAAAGATGTCAAATTGGACAAGTTAGCTGAAGAGCGCGTTGATTGGAGGAACAAAAGACAAACTGTCTATGCCCGTTTTAAAGAACTTGCCGGGGTTAAAGATTAGACTGAAGGTTTAGGGAAATTGCCATCGATGAAAAACCTGAAATCCCCCCTTCCGCACCGGCTCAAGGCCAAGCGGGTTCCGCTCGTGCTGGCCGGGATCGGCAATGTCGGGAAGGCTTTCTGCGACTTGGTTCACGATAAGCGCGAATATCTCCAGGAACACTACGGCTTGGACCTCCGCTTCAGGGCCCTCCTTAAATCAGACGGCGGCTATTTCTTCGGCTCCAGGCCCAGTAGAAGCAAAGGGCCTGGCACTGCGGCCGGGTTGCTCTCCGCCGGCCCCCACTGGAAAGCCGGCCTCAGAGCGGAGGCCGCTCTGAAGACGGGCCGACCGGGGATCTTTGTCGAGTGCACGCCATCTGACATCCAGACAGGCGAACCTGGGCTGGGGAACATCCGGACCGCTTTGAAAACAGGCTGGCATGTCGTGACGGCCAACAAGGGCCCACTTGTCGTCGATTTCCAGGGTCTTCGAAATCTGGCCCGGAGAAATCATGTCTCACTGAAATATAGCGCGGCGACGGCCGCCGCTCTTCCGACCCTTGACATGGCGTTATACTCCCTGGCGGGAGCTGAGGTCTTGTCGATCGAGGGGATCTTGAATGGCACCTCGAACTACATCCTCACTCGAATCGGGGAGGGGGCGGGTTACGCGGCGGCCCTCAGGGAGGCCCAGGAAAAAGGGATCGCCGAGCACAACCCCAAGCTCGATGTCGAAGGCTGGGACACGGCCGCGAAGCTCCTGCTCATCGGAAACTCCGTGCTCGGGCTCGGCCTCAAGCTCCGGGATATCGCAGTCGAAGGCATCACGATGATTCCCCCGGAGCTGACGGCAAGGGCAAAACAAGAAGGGAAAGCGGTCAAACTCATCGGGTACCTGACTCGTGCCGGCAGTCACTGGAAGGCCGGAGTTTCCCCCCGGGCCATCGATCGTTCGCATCCGCTCTTCGGAGTCGTCGGCACCAATAAGGGGATCAGTTTTACGACCGATACCATGGGATCTGTCACGGCGACCGGCGGCAAGTCCGACCCCCGCGGTGCAGCCGCCGCCCTGCTCAAGGACATCCTCCATATCTATTGCCCGCTTCCCTGACCGGCCCGTCGTTTCTAGGCTGAAATTGACCTGCTTTGGCTTTTCTGATAATTTGAGTGCTTCTCGAGCGTTAGGCTGAGCGCCGGATCTCGCCGGCACGGAGAGGTGTCCGAGTGGCTTAAGGAGCACGCTTGGAAAGCGTGTGTGCGTCGCAAGGCGTACCGTGGGTTCGAATCCCACCCTCTCCGCCAGATCGAACGCTCATTCCGCGAGGAGCCGAGATTTTATTGTCAGGAGGAAAGAATGGAAACCCAAGATTACATCCGGATCGAAGACATCTACACGGCCCACAACTATCACCCTTTAGACGCGGTCCTAACCAAGGGAAAGGGAATCTGGGCCTGGGACGTCGAGGGCAACAAGTACCTTGATTTTCTGAGCGGCTATTCGGCCGTTAACCACGGCCATTGCCATCCCCGGATCGTCAAGATCGTCCAGCAGCAAGCAAAACGCCTGACTTTAACTGGACGGGCCTTCAGGAATGATCAGTGGCCCCTCTTGGGGAAGGAGCTTTGCGAATTGACCGGATACGAGATGGTCCTGGCCATGAACTCAGGCGCCGAGGCGGTCGAAACGGCGGTTAAAACCGCCCGCAAGTGGGCCTATCAAAAAAAGGGAGTTCCCCAGGACAAGGCGGAGATCATCGCCTGCGCCAATAATTTCCACGGCCGGACCATAACGATCATCAGCTTCTCCACGGAATCCCTCTATCGCAACGATTTCGGCCCGTTTACACCCGGGTTCGTGATCATCCCCTTTGGGGACGTCGAGGCCTTGAGGCAGGCCATTACACCCAACACGGCGGCCTTCCTCGTCGAGCCGATCCAGGCAGAGGCGGGGATCCTCATCCCGCCCGACGGCTATCTCAGGGCGGCCAAAGAGATCTGCGCCGCCAATAATGTCTTGTTCATCGCGGACGAGATCCAGACAGGGCTGGGCCGCACGGGAAAAGTTTTCGCCTGCGACCATGAAGGCGTCAAGGCCGATATCGCAGTCATCGGCAAGTCTTTGGGCGGCGGCTGTTATCCCATTTCGGCCACCTTGGCGATGCGGGATGTTCTGGGCGTGTTCAAGCCGGGGGAGCACGGGTCCACGTTCGGCGGCAACCCGCTGGCCTGCGCCGTCGCCAGGGAATCCATTCGGGTGATCCTGGATGAGAAACTGATGGAAAACGCCACCGAGCAGGGGAACTATTTCCTGGCTAAACTGAAGACGATCAAGAGCCGGCACATCAAGGAAGTCAGGGGAAAGGGGCTCCTCATCGGGATCGAGCTCAAGCCCGAGGCAGGGGGCGCCCGGCGATTTTGCGAAGAACTCAAGAAAGAAGGGCTTCTCTGCAAGGAAACGCACGATAACGTCATCCGGTTCGCTCCGCCGCTCATCATCAAGCAAAAGGACCTCAACTGGGCCTATCGCCGGATCAAGCGGGTTTTCAAACGGTTGAAGTAAGCCTCGGTCTTTCTTAGGGCCCGGGCCCTCGGGAAGGGAAAGGAAACTCTTGGATGCAGGTGTCCCTTTTGGGGGACAAAATTGGAGAAGTTGCCCTGTTTTAACAGGGATGACAAGAAAAATGTTAATGGCACGATGTTTGCAGGATAATTTGCCGAGGAGAAAAGCCATGAAGAAGAACCTGCTGGCCATGCTTGTGGTTTTCCTTTTCCTTTCGAGCTGCGTCATCTATGTCCCTTATGAGGGAGAGGAGGGCAACCCTCCGCCTCGGGCTCCCCGTGAGGACACGACCTACGAAAGGGATTATGAGGATTATCCTGCGGAGATGGACTATAACGATTTTTATGAATATCTGTCCCCGTACGGGGTCTGGGTCCACTTTTCTCCTTATGGCTATGTCTGGTTACCCCGGAACGTCAGGCACAATTGGCGTCCCTATACCTACGGCCGCTGGGTCTGGACAAACTACGGCTGGACTTGGGTCTCTTACCATGAATGGGGCTGGGTTCCTTTCCATTACGGCCGCTGGGGTTGGGACAGACAGCTGGGCTGGTTCTGGGTCCCCGGAAATATCTGGGCGCCTGCCTGGGTCAGTTGGCGCTGGAGCAACCTTTATATCGGGTGGTGCCCGCTGTCACCGGATGTGGAGTTCGTACCCGGTGTCGGGATCGGCTCACTTCCCTATGACTTCCCTGACTTCTACTGGGTATTCATCGAAGGCCGCTTTTTCCAGTATGATTATCTCGACCGCTACGTCCTTCCCTACGAGAGAAACCGGGCGATCGTTCGCCTGAGCGTCCACAAGGCCAACCTGACCGTCCGCAATCGCCAATTGCTCAACCGTGGGGTCGACGTCGAGCAGGTCAGCCGCCTTACCCGGAGCGAAGTTTCCCGCTATGAGCTCGAAGAGGGCCATCGACCCGGCCCGAGCCGGGTCAGCGGGGAGGCCGTAAGCATCTTCCGGCCGGCTGTAGAGAAGAATGAGGCGGCCAAGCCCAAGGCCTTTATGGAGAAAGAAGAAGCCGCGAAGAAGATCCCTGAGATCCAGGCGGACGAATTGGAGAGAAAGGGGTCACCCGTGGAGATCGAAAAGAGGCTCGGGGATGACCAGGACAAGGAGATCCGGCTGCTCGAGCAGAGCCAGGAAAAGGATGAAGTCGAGCTGAGAAGGAAGGCCGAGGACGAAGAGAAATTGGCCGGGAGTCCTGCGGAGAAGGAAAAGATCAGAAAAGAGGCTGAGGTCAAGTCCTCCGAAATGAAGAAAGAGCACGTCGAAGAGAAGGCCAAGATCGACGCACGCCACAAGGAAGAAGAAAAGGTCGTCAAGAGCAGGATCAAGAAAAAAGAGTAGGCTGACTGATCCGGCCGGCTCGCGTCAGGAGGACGGGCGAATTGCTTCTTTCAAAGTCACCAAAACAACAGCTGTCAGGATGACCGCCCCTCCGACGAGTGTCCTGAGGGAGGGAACCTCTCCCAAGAAGACAAGCGCCAGCAAAATCCCATAGACGGGCTCGAGGCTGCTGATGATACTCGCGGTCTGGGCCCGGACGTGCCGCATCCCCCGGATAAAGAGTGTGTGCGATACAGCCGTACAGGCAAGGCCCAAGACGGCCAGGAGGGCCCAGTCCTTGGACGACAACCGAAGAGGGATGGCGATCAGGCAAGGCAAAAGGAAAAGAGTGGCAAAAAGATCCTCCAGAAAGGCGATCCCCAAGCTTGAATGCTCCTGGGCCAAGCGACGATTCAAAATGGTCAGAATGGCAAAGGTCAGCCCGGCAATAAGACCCCACAGAACTCCCTGATAAATCCTGTTCTCAAGGTCGAGGCGGGGGACGATCAGAAACACTCCGACAAGGCAGATCGCGGCCAGGAAGAGGTTTCGCCTATCCAGCTTTTCTCCGGAAAAGAGCGGTTCCAGGAGGACGGTGAAGGCAGGGAAAGAGTAACAGGAGAGCAGCCCGACCGCCACCGAGGACACCTGGATCGAGCGGAAAAAGGCCGTCCAATGTCCTGCCAGGATAGCGCCCAGAAGGACGAGCAGCCCGGCATGCCCGCTGAGGAGCGCCCGAAGGCTCTGGCTCGTTACCCGGATGAGGATACCGAGGGCAAGGCTCGCGAAGAAGACGCGTCCCAGGACGATCAAAAAGGGGGAGAGGTCGATCCACTTCCCAAAGAGCCCGGCCAGCCCGAACAGAACCGCCGCCAGATGGATCTCGAGGAGGCTTTGCCGCTGTCGCAGGCCCGTCATTTCCGTGGGTCCCAGGCTTGATTATAAGTGCAAAAGGGCAAACCTCTCAACAGGTTTCCTTTCCCCTTCTCAATACGCCTTTGAAATAGCTGCTGATTGTGCTAGAATGTGGCTTACTTTAAAGGATCTCCAGAGCCACTCTGCGAATCATCCTCAGAGTCGATGTCATACGTTATCCTGGCGCGCAAGTACAGGCCTAAAACCTTCGAGGAGGTTGTCGGCCAGAGGCCCGTGGTCCAAACCCTTCAGAATGCCATCAAGGCCAACCGCATCGGCCAGGCCTACATTTTTGCGGGGATGCGGGGGACCGGCAAAACTACGGTCGCCCGGATCCTGGCCAAGGCCCTCAACTGCCAGCACGGCCCGACTCCGACCCCGTGCAACAAGTGCGATTTCTGTACGGAGATCAACGAAGACCGTTCCGTCGACGTGCTTGAGATCGACGGCGCATCCAGCCGATCGGTTGAGGACATAGGGCCGATCAGGGATACGGCCAAGTACAGGCCCATCCATAGCCGCTATAAGATCATCTATATCGACGAAGTCCACATGCTCTCCTCCCATGCCTTCAACGCCCTGCTCAAGACCCTGGAAGAGCCTCCCGAGCGGACTGTTTTCATTTTCGCCACGACGGAGTTCCAGAAAGTCCCTGAGACGATCAAGTCCCGCTGCCAGCACTTCGAGTTCAAGAAGATATCCCAGAAAGAGACCATCAACCACCTTCTGGGCATCGCCCAGAAAGAGAAAATCACGATCTCCCCCGGCGGGCTGTCCCTGATCGCCCAGGCGGCCGAAGGAAGCCTAAGGGACGCCCAGTCCCTCCTCGACCAGGCCGTGGCCTTCTCGGGAGAAGTCGTCCAGGACGACGACCTGAAAGTCATACTCGGGTCCATCAGCAGGGAGCTCCTTTTCGAGTGCTCTTCGATGATCTTTGCCCAGGCGCCGGCGGGCGTGTTTTCTCTCGTGGAAAAGGTCATGGAGAAGGGGTACGACCTGCGGACCTTCTTCAAAGAGTTGATCAGCCACTTCCGGGACTTGATGTTGGTCAAATCGGTCAAGGAGCCCGAAGACCTTCTTCCGCTGAACCCTGAAGAACTCCAGCAACTCAGGCGGGAAGCCGACAAAGCCTCGCTCGAGGAGATCCTCCGCTACCTGCAGGCGTTCCAGCAGGCCGAGCAAGGCCTCCGCTTTACCTCCCACCCGCAGATCTTCCTGGAGACTCTCTTGGTCAAACTCTGCCATTTCCAGAGGATCGTTCCGCTTAAGGAGTTGCTGGAGGAGTTCAAGAGATCAGGTGGCGGAGGCTTTTCCCCGCCTGCAGGCGGGGAGAGGCCGCGGTCACCGGCCGTCTCTCAAATCCCGGAAAGAAAAATGCAGGCGATTCCCAGCCCGGAGCCGGTCAAGCCGCCGTCCGGGACTCGAACGGCGGATGGGAAAGACAATTTCCAGCGGCTTTTGGCCGAACTGCAGAAAGAAAAGAGCTCTCTGGCGGCTATCCTTTCCAGGCAGGCTTCTTTCCGGATCAAGGACGAACCGCTGGACATCAAGTTTTCCCCTGATAAGAGGTTCACTATTGACCACCCGGTGATCTTGGAGATATCCTTTCCCGGCGGTGACGATTATTACCGGGAGGCCGTTCATCGGGACATCCGGATTGTCGAGCGGATCGCCTCCGAAGTCTTCGGACAGAAGATCAAAGTCAAGCTGGGGGAGGCATCCGGACCTCGGGAAGCCAGGCGCGAAAAGGAGACGGACATCGCCCTCAAGGATCCATCTGTCCAGACATTCATGGACACGTTCAAAGCGACCATCCTGTCGGTTGAAGCGCTCAAGGGGGCAAAGGAGAGAGAGTAGGATGAAAGACCTTGGCAACCTCCAAAAAATGCTCAAACAGGCCAAGGAGATGCAGGATAAGCTCCAGAAGGAACTGGCCGAGCTCCGCCTCGAGGGAACAAGCGGCGGAGGGATGGTCAGCGTCACCTTGGACGGCCAGAAGAACCTGGTCTCGGTCCGGCTCGACCCCGAAGTCATCAACCGTGATGACGTCGAGATGCTCCAGGACCTCATCGTCGCCGCTTTTAACGATGCGGCGGCCAAAGTGGATGAGCACCTCTCCCAAAAGCTCGGCGCCCTTGGCGGAGGGCTCAAGATCCCCGGATTGTTCTGATGTCTGACTACGCCCAGCCCCTTCACCAGCTCATCGAGGAATTGAAGCACATCCCCGGCATCGGCTCGAAGACCGCCCAGCGAATCGCCTTCTACATTCTGAGCCTTCCCCAGGAAGAAGCTGAGCGGCTGGCCGAGGCCGTTCGCGAGGTCAAGAAGAGGGTTTTCCACTGTTCGATCTGCAACAACATCACCCATGTCGACCCCTGCGCGATGTGCGCGGACGGGGAGCGTTCGGCCGAAACCCTTTGCATCGTCGAGGAGCCTTACAATATCTCTTCCATCGAGAAAACGGGCATCTATCACGGTCGCTATCATGTCCTGCTCGGAACGCTGGCGCCTCTCCGCGGGGTGGGCCCGGACGAGCTCCGGCTGGACAAGCTCATCCGGCGGGTGGAGGAAGGCGAATTCCGGGAGATCATCATCGCCACCAACCCGACCACTGAAGGGGAGGCGACCGCCCTCTACCTGGCCAAGGTCCTGAAGGGCTGCCAGGTCAAGCTCACCCGGCTGGCGATGGGGCTTCCGGTCGGCTCGGACATCGATTTTGCCGACCAGGTCACCATCAAGAAGGCCCTGGAGGGCCGCACTGAGCTCAAGGAATGAGCTCCGGCATTGGTTCGGCTATCATCTTGCTATGCTGAAGCCGTGAGTTGGAACAATATCGAGTGAACTCATGAACAGAGAGGAGGTTCAATGAAAGAGACACTTGAGATTCGCTGGCACGGACGCGCCG
>DAIPLF010000417.1:0-2297 GCA_036769375.1 Candidatus Aminicenantota bacterium
CGGTAAAGTGATCCTCCTGGGCAATACCCTGGCGGCTCTGGCCAAGATCCTTCACTTCGTCCTGACAGTCTATCTTTGGATCATCATCCTCCGGGCGCTTTTTTCCTGGGTCTATATGCCTTCTCTGTACCAGATAGGAAGAGTCCTCTATCGTCTGACCGAACCCGTGCTCCGGCCCGTCCGCCGGCTGGTCCCTCCGGCCAGGCTGGGCGGTCTGGACATCAGTCCGATCGTCGTCGCACTTTTGGTCGTTTTCCTGGATAGCGTCCTGGTCAACTCCCTGGCCCTCTATGCCCATCGTTTGCTCCGGGGCGTGGAGGTCAGCTTCTGAAGACAGGTGCGTTTTCCAGGAATGACAAGGGCGAAGCCCGCAAGAGGCTTCTGACGATCCATGCCCACCCCGGGGCCCGAAGAGTCAGGGTCGAAAAGCTCGGCGAGGGGGAATACAAAGTGCACGTCCCGGCTCCTCCGGAAAAAGGAGAGGCCAACAGGGAGGTCGTGGCGGCGCTGGCGGATTATTTAGGCCGTCCCGCTTCCCATTTCCGCATCGTCCGCGGAGCAAAGTCCCGGATCAAGCTGGTCGCCGTGGAGCCGGGAAGTTGAGCTTATCCGGACGGGAGAGCGGCGCATGACCGCCCATAACTTGGTCAGCTTCTGCGGGATTTTCGTCATCGCCGGGTTCGCCTGGCTTCTTTCTGCCAACCGGAAGGTGGTCAACTGGAGGGTCGTCGGTTGGGGGATCGGGCTGCAATTCCTGTTCGCCCTTTTTGTTTTCGTGGTCCCGGCGGGAACGAAGTTCTTCCTCCTGGTGAACAGGGTTGTGGTCACGCTCCTCAGCAGCGCCTCAGCCGGGACGCGCTTTGTCTTCGGCCGGCTGGCCCTGCCTCCGGGAACGACGGGCGAAGCGGGAGAGACATCTCTGGGATCGATCCTGGCCTTCCAGGGACTCTCGACGATCATCTTCTTCGCCGCCCTGATCGGCGCCCTCTATTACCTGGGAATCATGCCCTTTTTCATCCGGCTTTTCGCCCGGGTCTTCACCCGGCTGATGAGGGTGAGCGGCGCGGAGTCGTTGTGTGTTTCGAGCGAGATCTTCGTCGGCGTCGAGTCCTCGCTCGTCGTCCGGCCGCACCTGGCCCGGATGACCCGGTCGGAGCTGACGACCATCCTGACAGCCGGCATGTCCACCATCGCCTCCACCGTCCTCGCGGTCTACGTTTTTATCCTGCAGAAAGAGATCCCGGCCATCGCCGGCCACCTGGTCTCGGCATCCCTCCTGGCCGCGCCGGCAACCCTCGTCATCTCCAAGCTCCTGATGCCCGAGACGGAAACGCCCGAAACCCTGGGCCTCGATATCAAGCCCCAGTACGAGAGAGAAGAGAACCTTATCCTGTCCATCATCAACGGGGCCAAGAACGGGCTGCAGCTCCTGGGCGGGATCATCACCCTCCTTCTCGCCTTCCTGGGCCTGCTGGCCCTCCTCGACCTCGTCCTCGGCTGGTGCGGCGGGTATCTCAACAGCTGGTTCGGCTGGAACCTGGACTGGTCCTTCCGGACTTTCTTAGGTTTCCTGTTCTACCCGTTCACCTTGGTCCTCGGCGTTCCTCCTGCCGACGCCCTCTCCATCGCCAGGGTGATCGGCGAGCGGACTGTGGCCACCGAGGTGGCCTCTTTTGAGCATTTGTCCCAGCTGGTGGCCCAAGGCGCGCTCGAGTCTCCGCGGTCAGCCCTGATCGGATCCTATGCGATTTGCGGTTTTGCCCACGTGGCCTCGCTGGCCATTTTTATCGGGGGGATCGGAGCGCTGGCGCCGAGCCGGTATAGGGACCTCTCCCGACTCGGCTTCAGGGCCTTGCTCGCGGCGACCCTGGTCGGCCTGATGACGGCCGCAGTCGCCGGCACCTTTTTCACCGGGAGCTCCATCCTCCTCGGAAAGTAGTCCGGCCTTCCCCGCTGGTTTTTCTTATTCCGGATTGTCTTTTTCTCGGAGAGCGCTTATATTGAAGTTGTCCGGTAGGCGTTTTCCCTCTCGAGCGAACGGAGAAAGGAGTCAAGACATGGCAGGGTTCATTAAGAACATCCTTTGGCCGACGGATTTTTCCCCTGAGGGCCAGGGGGCGCTTCTCTATGCGGGCCACTTTGCCGAGGCCTTCTCCGCCCGGATCACCGCCCTGCACGTGGTCCCCGACCTGTCTCTGGCGTTCTATGCCGATTTGCCGATCATTGTGCAGGAGCTTTCCACCCGGATGGCGGAAATGAACAAGAAAGCCCAGGCCCGGATCCAGGCCATCGGGAAG
>DAIPLF010000418.1:0-2294 GCA_036769375.1 Candidatus Aminicenantota bacterium
TGATCGCCGGAATTCTGGCCATAATAGCGAGGCATAAGCGCAGGCGCGCGTCGTCCTGATTTCCATTCCGGTTGACGACAAGGCCGCGGTAGTTCTGCTCGAAATCAGGGGGATTGAGAAACGTCAGCGGACGTCCTCAACGATAAAGGCCAGCTTCACATTGGCGCGGTATTCGACGATCGCTCCGTCTTTCACTCTGGCTGTTTGGGCAACCACCTCCACGCCTGTTATCCCCTTGACGGTTTCTTGGGCTTCTTTGACCGCATTATTCGCCGCCTCTTCCCAACTATTGGGGGATGTTCCGATAAGCTCGATAATCTTTACTGTGGCCATCTATTTTCTCCTTTTTTTACCAGTCCAACCACCGCCAGGAAGTATAAGTTTCGGCCCGGAGGGATGTCAAGCCTCTTAATCGGCGATGATTTCATTAAGTCCGTCAACGACCTGGGAGAGTTCCTCCGGGGTCAGGGGGTTATTAGGATTAGGGTTGCGGTTTGGGTAAGCGCAATAATCCGGTCAGGACTTCATCCTTCTCGACTTCTTCCCTGGCGCCCACGATCCTGAGGACGCCGACCGCACGGCTCGCGGCGATATTCATCCGGACGTCGTATTTGTCCGAGGCAAAGTTGAGGTCGGTGACAATGACGGCCAGCCTCTCGAGGCCTTTGTACCTGAGGAAAGTGTCGCAGATGATGTGATCCTGCGCCCGGTCATCGGTCGCCTGGACGATCGGGTGCCCGCCGAGTTCCTGGCGGTGCATGATGTTCCGCTCGAACATCCGGCCGCGGAGCGAGATCACGGCGATGTCCGAAGGCTTGAACCCGGACTCGAGAAGCCGGCTGATTTGCCTGCCGACCTCCGCCTGAACCTTGTCTGCATCGGAAACGGCCAGGCCGATCGTCCCGTCATCGAGGCCGAGCCTCACGGCAGCCTGGTCGACGTCTTTCTCGAGATAGGCATCGGCCAGGGTCTGGATTGGAGGCGGGCAGCGATAGGGCCTATCCAGGTTGAGCCGGGTGCATTTCTTGAGGAAGGATGCGGGGATGCGGCGTTTCTCCCAGAAAGCCTGGCTCTCGTCCATGAAGGCCCAGATACGCTTCCGGGGGGAGGCGCAGCGGGTGGCGATGCGCCATTCGTCGCGGCCGAAATCCTGGGCTTCGTCGATGATCACGGTGGCAAAGTCGCAGTTTTTCCAGAGGGAACGGGAGCGCCACCGCGCCGCCAGCTGGGTGACCGTGTCCCAGAATTCCGGTTCGTACCTTTCGGGCTTGTCGAACCCTCCCCTTCTGAGGTGCTGCAGGGCGAACCTCCCGATGGGCGAGACTGTTATGAGGGGCTCGGGAAGCTCCTTGGCGAGCTCAAAGGCCAACGCTTCGGTGTAGGTCAGGAAGAGGACGGGCCTTTCGGATCGCGCTTCTCTACGGGCTAGCTCTGCGGCGAGAATGGTTTTTCCGGTGCCGGCGCCGCCGCGGACGAGGACGAGGTCGTTCTCGATGACGGTTGACAGGGTGGAGAGTTGGGCCGCGTCCAGCTTGATGCGCTCTTCGAGGCGGGCGCGGGCCTGGAAAGAGAGGTTCGGCTTGACGGGCCAGCTCTCGCACCACAGTTCGTGGAGCACCTCGACCCAGCCGGGTCCGGGGGCGCGCCAGAAGCGAGCCGGGATAGCCTTCCTCATCAGGTCGGGGAGCAATTCCCTGAGATAGGGAAGCTCATGGGCACCGAGGACGAGGCCCTCGAGGTCGCCCTGGCTGGGCGGCGCATCGAAATCCTGGTCCGGGAAGATGACCGCCTCTCCGATCGCCGGCGGCCTGACGCCGCGGGCCTCGAACTTGGAGAGCAGGACGACCCGGGAACGGATGGCCTGGGAGCGCGGGGTTTTGGGCATCGGCTTTCCGGACTGGTACCATTGGCCGTCCTTCTTGGAGATGGCGCCGCCTTTGACTTCAAGGATGAGGATGCCGGGCGCGGCACCGGGCGCAGCGATGATGAAATCGGCCTCGGTGTCTTCTCCTTCCTGCGCCCTGAGCGGGACTGAGTGCCAGGCGAACCAGCCGGAGGGGAGGGCGTCGGCTATGGCCTTATAGACCTTTTTCTCCGATTGAGGCGCCTCGGCAGGCATGCCTCCTCTGGGGAAAAGGCCGGGAAGGCAGGTCTCGCTCACCTGATGACATCCTTTGAGTTCGTTGTGCTCGTTGTGCTCGGAGCGGCCTTATCTTAGGACTCCCGGCGGAGGCGTTTCAATCGCCTTTAGGGGTGAATTTTGGAGAGCAGCCTCCGGGAAGTTCGCTGACACC
>DAIPLF010000067.1:0-6466 GCA_036769375.1 Candidatus Aminicenantota bacterium
ATGCGGAAGTGGCGGAATTGGTAGACGCGTAAGCCTCAGGAGTTTATGGCCGTAAGGCCGTGAGGGTTCGAGTCCCTCCTTCCGCATTTGGCATTTTAGAAAAAGCGCTGGCCTTGACCCGGAAGAGGCGATCGATGAACCGGTTCCCCAGAATCTCTCGGGCCTTCCTCGGGATCGTCCTGGCGGCCTCGTTCCTTGAGTCCGGCCCCGGCCAGAAAAAGCTCAAGCCGGAATTCGAGGAATTCCTGTCCGAAGTCCGCTACATCATCACTTCAGCCGAACGGACGGCCTTTCTTGACCGTCCCGACTCCGAGAAGCCCAAGTTCATCGAGGAATTCTGGACGAGCAGGGATCCTGACCCATCCACGCCCGAAAACGAGTTCAAGGACGAGTACATCGGGCGAATCGCCAAGGCCAACGACCTCTTTTTCGGCGAAGGAAGGCCCGGCTGGCTGACCGACCGGGGTCGGATCTACATCCTCTTTGGGCCGCCCACTGAGCGCCAGCCGGCGTCCCCGTCCGGCGATCGCCGCGGCCGCTGCCAGGAGTTATGGTATTATCGAGATTTTCCGGTCGTGTTTGTGGACCGGGGATGCATGGGGACCTTCATGCTGGAAACCTTCGACCTGAGCCCCATCTCCGAGCTGAGCCTGGCCAGGGAGACCGCCCCGAAGCCCTTCGCGTCCGCCCAGGAGAAGCCGTCCTTCGATTTCGACGTCACTTTGCGGAGGAAGAAGACGGAGGAGACGAGGCTGGAGGCCATCGTGGATATCTCGATCCCCTACAGCTCTCTCTGGCTGAGCTTTGAGGGGGGCAGGTTCACGACTGTTTTCGAGGTCAAACTGGAGCTCAAGGACAGCCAAAGTGCCCTGCTTTGGGAAAACTCCAGTTTGCACGACGTCGCCCTGACGTCCGCTGAACTCAAACAGAAGATGACGAGTCTGTACATCATCTCCCTTCCTATCTTGCTCGAAAAAGGGGCTGAGACCCTGAGCAAGGGGAAGAATCTTCTTCTGGTCACCCTCAAGAACACCAAGGTCGGCGAAGAAGTCCGCAAGAAGGTCGAGTTCAGCCTCTAGATCAAAAGCTCCAACGAACCCCGATCCTGAAGGAACGGACGCCATAAACGCTGAGGACATTCCCGTAGGTTGGTGAAACCTCGTAACTTGCGGGCGTCTGGTCGAAACGCAGCCGGGGGGAGGGGTCGTTGTCCACGATGACGCCGCTGCGGCCCCCGACGTTGAAAATATCGATATAGAATTCCAGCTTGGTCCGGCCTTTGAACGAGAATCCCTTTTCAATGCGCAAGTCGAAGTTGGTGTAGGAGGCCCTTCGCTCCGAACCGGGCGCCTCCGCATTCAGGGAGACATAAGTCTCCTGGACGGCCGGAAAATCGGCCGGGAAATAAACCCGGGAGATCGTCCGTCCCCAGGGGATCCCCGAATAGTGCTGCACGTAAGCGCTGGCGATGATATCCCAGGGGAGGATATACGTCGCCATGACCTTGATCTGTAGCGGCCGGTCGAAGAAGAGGGAGCCGTAGGCATTGACCAGGGTGTTCGGGTCGTTGAAGACCGGGCTCTCCCCCTCGGTCGGGTCGTAGGTCGCTTCCACGTTGCCCTTGAATGAGCTGTAGAGGATAGACCCCTTGAGCTGCCATTTTTTCGACATCCTTTTGTCGAAAGTCAGAGCCACGGCCCAGTATTCCCTTTTGGCCTCGGGCGGGTTCGTCCCCATCCAAGTGGGGACCGGCCGGTCGGCCCTAAGCCCGTAGGCGGTGAGTTTCTGGTCATCGGCGGTTCCCCAATTCCCGTCCCAGCCCGGGTCATCGAACTCGAAGGGGATCCAGATAGGGCCCGTCTCGTCCTTGGCGGCGGGATCATAGCCGTTGTTCACATCGATATCCTCGACGATGTTGCGGTTCTTCTTCCAGACGAACTGGAGGCCGAGCTTGAAATCCTTGAAAAGCTCCTGCTCGACTCCCGCCAGGTACTCGGTCACATAAGGGGCTTTGAGATCCTCGGCATAATAAGAAAAGCCCAGGTCTTGCCGGGGATAAGACTGGAGGACGTAAGAATCGGTCGACGGCAGGTCCATCAGCAGGTTCCCGTTGAGGTCGTTCCAGTAGTAATCGATGGAACCGGGGGCGAAGATCTGGCCGGCGTTGTACTTGGCCGCCCAGACGGGCTCATAGTAGCGGCTGAACGACAGTTTGAGGGCCGTTTTGCCTTTGCCGAAAAGATCGTACACCAGTCCCACCCGGGGCGAGAGGGTGAGAAAGCTGACGACAGTCTCGTTGGGGGTGACCAGCAGGTCGAAAGGCGAGACCAGACCGATATCTTCATGCCATTGATCGACCAACGCATTGAGCAGGGCATTGGCGTCCGTTATGGCCGGGTTGAGCTGAGGCGGGCCGTAGGCGTAGCTGAGCTTCGGGCGCCCCTGCCTGGGCCGGTACTGATAGGAATAATCGAGACGCAGGCCCAGGTTGAGTGACAGCCGCCCTTTGGTCACGCTGTCCTGGAGATAACCGGAGAACCGCCTGATGTGATCCTGGACCTTCCAATACCCGGCCGCGGGCGGGGAGTTATGGATACGCAGCCGCCCCTGCTTCAAGGCGGTGGAATAGTAGTAGGGATTCCCGGCGGCATAGTCCTCCCAATAGGAGTAATAGGGATTGCCCCGGTACCAGTCCTGCTGGTCCTCCGACTGCTCGAACTCCGCTCCCGCTTTGAACTCGTGGCTCGCGGTCAGGAGGTCGTCCTGGAACCTGGTCGCTGCCGCCGAGACCATGATCCTTTTGCGGACGTGGTCGTCGTTATAGGCGGAGGCCCCCCAGAAGACATCCTCCTTGTAGTCGTAATAGGTGGGCTGGTTCTGGGTGCGCGAGCGGAGCGGGAAGTTCCGCTGGATGAAGGTGCCGCGGACGTCGATGAACGTATTTTGGTTCATGGCATAATTGATCTGGTGGGTGGTCGTGTAGTCGTTCTCGCGGCCCCAGATCTCCGTCGCCGGGTACGAGATGTTTGCCCCGGCGCTGCTCAGGTAAACCGGCTCATAGACGTTGTTGTAATGGAACATCCCCATGTAGCGGATGTTCTTGGTGGCTTGGACGGTGAACTTGGCGAACCCGAACCATTCATCATGTTTGTAATCATAATGGCCGAATTCGATCTCCCGGAACCCCAAATTGGCCATCCGGGCCTCTGGGGTGGCGGAGGTGGTCTGTGTCCAGGTGTTCCAGCGGCCGTTCAGGTAGAACCAGGCCCGGTCGGCCATGATCGGCCCGCCGATGTTCGCTGAAAGGTCGCTGTAGCCGGCGAATTTTCCGGGAGGATCGACCTGGTAGGCGGCCGTATCACTCTTTGGGATCAAGTCGTTGCTCAAGGAGTCGCCCGTGAAATAGCCTGCCAGCCCTCCGGCGAAGGTGTTGCCGCCGCTCTTGGAAACGATATTGATATAGGCGGAATCGGTCTGGCCGACCTCTGCCGGGTGGGCGCCGAGCTCGAACTCGATCTCCTCATAGACATCGACGTTGATGTTGACCAGGGAGAAAGAGGTCACCGGGTCGTTCAGGGGCATCCCGTCGAGGGCGTAGAGCTGGCTGCGGACCGTTCCGCCGAGGATGGACGATGTCCGGCGGTAGTCCACGCCTTCGGAGACGGCTCCGGGAACGGAATTCTGGATATCATAAAGGTCACGGTTCATGGGTATGCTGGCCAGGAACCGGGCGCTGTAGTTGACGCTGACCTTGGAGGATTCGACATCGACGACCGGAGAAGCGGCCGTCAGCGTGACCTCTTCTTCGGCGGGAGCCTCTTCGAGCCGGACGACGAGCTCGGTCGTCTTCCCCACGTCAATGATGACCGCCTGAAAGATATAGGACTTGAACCCTGGCATCTCGACTCGCAACTCATATTCTCCGGGATTCAGGGAGGCAAAGCGGAAGGTGCCGGTGTCCGCCGTTACGTAGCTGCTGATGCCCATGAGCGCCAGGCCGGAGATGCTCACCGTTGCGCCCGTCAGCGGCTTGCCTTCCGCGTCCAGGACGCGGCCGGAGATCGTCCCCGTTTGTTTCTGGGGGAAAGCCGGAAGGACCAGGGCAGCGACCAGGACCAACTTCAGGAACGGCCTCAGGGCGCGTTTCTTCATTTTCCCCTCCTTATGGGGTCAGAAGCATATCCATTGGGCTAACGGATATTATGCAATTCCCGTGCCAGACCGTCAACTGGGCGCATCAACTGGGGACGTTCCCCAAAGTACCACCCTGCTAAGCTCCAATACAGAGTTTGTCCTGCAGGGTGGTACTTTGGGGAGCGTCCCCTAGAGTCGGTCGCGGGCGAAGGCGGCTGCGCCCATGAAGCCGGCATCGTTGCCCAGGCTTGCCTTGACGATCGAGCAGCAGGCAAACGATGCCTTGTAGGACCGGCGGCCGGCTTCGGCCACGGCATGGGGCAGGATCAGCGCGCTGCTTTCCATGACCCCTCCGCCGATGAGGATCTTCTCCGGGTTGAGAAGGTTTATGGCTATGCCCAGGCCGATTCCGAGGTAGTACCCGGCACGCTCGAAGCTCTTTCGCGCCGCGGAATCTCCCTTACTGGCCCTTTTGGCGACCTCTTCCGCTGTCAAGCTATCCCCGGTGGGTGCAAGCTTGCGGTAGTTGCGGACGATGGGTCCCGCCGCCGCCTCGGTCTCCAGACAGCCGCGCGAGCCGCAGTTGCAGCGTTCGCCGTCCGGGTTGACGACGATATGCCCCATCTCGGCGGCGTAACCGCACGACCCGTGGAGGAGTTCACCCTCGATGATGATTCCCGAGCCCACGCCGGTACCCAGCGTCAGGAGAAGGAGATGCCGGACGCCCTTGCCGGCGCCGCAGCGGTATTCGCCGTAGGCAGCGATGTTGGCGTCATTGTCGATCCAAAACGGGGCTTTGATGCGATGGGCGATCGCCGGCCGCAGGTCGAACCCGTCGAGGTCGGAGTAATTCGGCGATTGGTAGATCTTCTGCTCTTTAAGGTTGAAGATACCCGGGATGCCGAAGCCGACCGCCTTGATCGTCCGCCGCTCACTTCGCCTCATCTCTTCCCAGAGCCGGCCAAAAAGGTCCAGGAGACCGGTCATCGTCGGCGGAGTCGGCGCCTTGTTCTTGAAGACAGGGTGGAGACGTTCGTCAAGGAGTCCGTACTTGAGCTGGGTCCCTCCCAGATCGAACCCGGCATAAAGGGGCATTTTTATTTCCTTCTGGCGACGGCGGCGTAATGGACGGGGGCGAAGAGGAGATCATTCAGGCGGTCAAGATTCCGGTTAAGGACGGCCGTGCGCTCATCGGCCCCGGGCAGGGGCTGGAGTTTCTCTTTCTCGAGGGGAGAGGAATACTGGATCTCCACCTCATCGAACCCCGACGCCTCGAGCATGAACTTCAGGGCCTGGGGATGGACGGGGCTGCGGTGGGAAGGGTCGAGATAATAGACCTGGACAAGGGCGAACACGGAGAGCGGGTTGATCGTCTCGAAGACAAGAGTCCCGCCCGGAGCGATCTTGCCGCGGCAGATTTCAACCAGCTTCTTAAGGTAGGGGGGCGGGAGATGCTCGATCACCTGGGACGAGAAGATGCCGCCCAACGAGCCATCGGGCCGCTCGGCCAGCTTCTCCAGGAGGTCGCCCTTCTCGCAGCGGAGGCCTTTATCCAGGCAGATATCGACCATCAGGACGTTGTCGTCCACGCCGGCTCCTGCCATCCCTTCCTCCCCCAGGAGTTCGAGGAATTCGCCCCGGCCGCAGCCGAGGTCGAGGATCATCTTATCCTTAGGGAAGTAGGAGAGGTAGCGGAGGAGCTGTTTCTTGACATCCTCATCCCGGCCCCGGAAGCGGTTCTCGAACCCGGCGTACCGCCAGTCCTCCAGGGGCTCGAGAAGAGCCCGGACTTCCCCCGGGTGCGGGTTTTTTTTCTCTTCGAGGGCGGCCAGGAGGTTATCTAGTTTTTCCCTGAGCAGGATGAATTTCTTCATCAGGAGTTTCGCGTCCTCGGTCTCTGCAGCAAGCTGGTCGACCCGCCATTCGAGGCTCTTGAAGATCAGGCCGACATGGTTGTTCCCGAGGGCGTCCCACTCCTTGTCCTTGGCATCGACAAGGTCGGCGAGTTGGCGGATGACCCCTTCGAACGAAGCGGCGAGGTCCTTTTTCCCCTTCTGCTTTATTTCGTCAAGCCGGCGGGCGAATTCCTGTTCTTTTTCCTGGCGCTCCTGGGCGAGCTTTTCCAGCGTCCGGCGCATTATTTGTTATCGGGAGGGGCGGTTTTTTCAGAATCGGGCTTTTTCTCGTCGGATTCCTTGGTGCTAAAACCTTTCTTGAAGTTCCGTATTCCTTCGCCGAGGCCTTTCCCGAGATCGGGCAGTCGGCGCGCGCCGAAGATGATGACGACGATGAGCAGGATGAGCAGGAGCTCGGTCGGTCCGATCGGTCCAAA
>DAIPLF010000067.1:6566-8284 GCA_036769375.1 Candidatus Aminicenantota bacterium
CATTGAGGCCGACGATTGAATGGCAGGACGATCGAGTGGTCATGATCGACCAGCGGAAGCTTCCTCTTGAAGAGGTCTATGTCGAATGCCGGAGTTATGAGGAAGTGGCCGTGGCTATCGAGACGATGGTCATCAGAGGGGCCCCGGCCATCGGGGTCGCGGCCGCCTATGGTGTGGCCCTGGGCGTCATGGATGTCGACTCGGCCGGGGAGACCGACCGGCAGCTGGCTCTCAGTATCAAGAGGCTCTCCCGGACAAGGCCAACCGCGCGTAACCTGTTCTGGGCGCTGGAGAGGATGAAACGTGTCTATGAGGAGAATAAGCTCCTTCCCTGCGGAGCGCTCGGACTTCGATTGGTCCGGGAGGCCCAAATGATCGAAGCGGAGGACCTCGAAACCAACCGGAAGATCGGTTTCTTCGGGAAGGACCTGGTCGCCGACGGCGATTCCGTGCTTACCCACTGCAACGCCGGTGGCCTGGCCACGTCCGGGTACGGCACTGCGGTCGGCGTCATCCGGGCGGCCTTCGAGGAGGGCAAGAGGATCCACGTCTTCGTGGATGAGACGCGGCCGTTCCTGCAAGGGGCGCGCCTGACCGTCTGGGAGCTCCAGAAGCTCGGCATTCCGCTGACGCTGATCACCGACAACATGGCCGGCTGGCTGATGAAAAAGGGAGAGATCTGCCTGGTCATCACGGGTGCCGACCGCGTTGCCCGGAACGGCGACGCCGCCAACAAGATCGGGACGTATTCCCTGGCCGTGCTGGCCAGACATCATGGACTTCCTTTCTATATTGCGGCGCCTCTCAGCACCTTTGATTTCCACCTCCGGAGCGGGGAGGAGATCCCGATCGAGGAGCGGCCTGCCGATGAAGTCCGCCGGGTAGGGAGTTGCGCCGTCACTCTGCCTGACGTCCCGGTGCGCAACCCGGCCTTCGATGTCGTCCCAGCCAAGCTCATCAGCGCCATCATCAGCGAGCGGGGCATCGCCCGCCCGCCATACTCCAGACGCTTGGCCGCTTGGCGGAGAGCAGAATGAACCTTCCTTGCCTGTCCTTTGCTGGGGGACGAGGGAGCGGTTGATGAATATACTGGCGATCGAGACGTCCTGCGACGAGACGGCGGCGGCCGTTGTCACTGCCGAACGAAGGGTCCTGAGCAGCGTCGTCCTTTCCCAGGACGAGGTCCACGCCCCCTTCGGCGGCGTCGTCCCTGAGCTGGCCTCGCGGCAGCACCTCCGGTCGATCGGCTATATCGTCGCCGAGAGCCTGCAAAGGGCTTCACTTTCGACGGGGGATATTGATGTCTTTGCGGTAACACAGGGTCCCGGCCTCATCGGCTCGCTCCTCGTCGGCCTGTCCTTTGCCAAAGGTCTGGCCTATTACTACCGGAAGCCGCTGCTCGGGATCGACCATCTCGAGGCCCATATGGAGGCTGCCTTTCTCGAAAATCCGGACATCCCTTTTCCCGCCCTGGCCCTCCTCGTTTCTGGCGGACACACTTCCTTGTTTTTCCTGAAAAAGCGACTCCAATTCCGTCTCCTGGGGAGGACCCGGGACGACGCGGCCGGTGAGGCGCTGGACAAGATCGCCAAATTCCTCGACCTGGGCTATCCGGGGGGACCGGTGATCGAAAAGCTGGCGCACGGAGGAAACTCCGGGAAGTTCGCTTTCGCGCTTCCCCGGATGAAAGACGGGAGCCTGGACTTCAGCTTCAGCGG
>DAIPLF010000419.1:0-2284 GCA_036769375.1 Candidatus Aminicenantota bacterium
GGGGCGGCCACTTGTATCCGCTAACCTTAACCTCGCTCAGGCCGAGGTCTTCCAGGCGGTCGGTATATTCGCTATGGTTTAGGAAATATTTGTTCTGCCTGTAATAAACCTGCCGGAGGGACCATTTGGCCGCCTCTTCGGGCCGGAGGATTACCGGCAACTCTCCCCTCCCCGCGGGCTCGCCGGAAAACTGGACGTAGCCCCACATCTCGGGATAGTGAATATTAATGAGTCCGGTTGGCGCCCAAACCCAGTGGTCTTCGGGCAGCGGCTTGCCGGTCTTGGGGTCGGCGGCCTTGGCATATTTTCCCTTATCGGCTTCGAGGCGATATTCGACCCGCGAAAAATTGACCCGCCACTGGTCTCCGTCCGAGGGAGGCTTTCTCTCCGGCGCGCACTCCTTCAGGATATCCCAGGGCAGGGCGATCTCGATGCTCCAGCCCTTGTCCTTATCGCCTGGACGATTGACCGTGCCGGCGGGGAAAACTCCGGACTTCAGGCCCCGGATGTCCCAGGCGTGGACGGCTGGGCCTCCGTCCCGATAAGGCTTGATCAGGAGAAGGTCCCAAACCGTGCCGAAGGCATTCATCTCCAGCTCGTAGTAAAGGTGCGTGCTGCCGGAAGGGTCGATGAAGACCTCAAAATCGTTATCCTGGAAAATGATCGAATCGCGCGCTGTGAGGGTCGCCCAGATCTCCGGCTCCTCGAGCTCCGCCCCGATATAAAAATATTCATCATCCCAGAGCATTTTGGCCCGTGTTTGGAAACGCGGCTTGGGTTTGAGCGAGCCCTCGATATCCACAAATGACCCGGTCCAGGCGGCCTCCTTCCAGGCCGGCTCGTCCAGCTTGCCGTCGACAGACAAAGGCTGCGGCGCGCGGCAGCAAAGATAGGCGGGCGGGGCAAAGGGGATCTTGGGTTCGGGGATCGCTTGGGGCTGCGAGCCTTGAAAAGAGGGCAACGCCGAGAGCCCTGCGACAAGGGCGGCTAGACCGACGATGACCATTCCACCCGGGAATACCTTTTTGCTCAGATTCTTAGCTTCCATAGTGCCTCCGGTAGGTCTTGGCCGCTTCGATCATGGCCACGATGTTCTGGGGCGGCACGTTGGGCATAATGTTATGGACCTGAGTGAAGACAAACCCGCCGCCGGGAGCCAGGATCTCGAAGCGGCGCCTCACGTGCTCATCGATTTCCCGCTCCGTCCCGTGGGGCAGGACACTTTGGGTATCGCACCCTCCGCCCCAGAAAGTCAGGTCCTTGCCAAACTCGCGCTTCAGCGTCTCCGGTTCCATCCCCCGGGCGCTCGTCTGGACGGGGTTTATGATCTCGACGCCGGTCTCGATGAGGTCCGGGAGAAGCGGGGCGATCGCGCCGCAGGAATGAAGAAAGAGATGAAGGCCGGACCGTCTCCGGACCCTCTCGAAGATCAGCTTATGCCGCGGCTTGAAGAATCGCCGGTACATCTGCGGTGAGATCTGGGGGGCCAGCTGAGTGCCGAGATCATCACCCATCTGAATGATCTGGACATGGCCCTCGACGGCATCCAGGAATTTCTCCAGGTTCTCGAGATGGTTCCCGGTGAGCCGGTCGAGCAGCGCCTCCGCCTTCTTTGGACTCTCCACGAGGTCCATCAAAAAACGGTCATTCCGGCGCAGGAATTGCCCCCATTCGAGGAGGTTTCCGCCAAAGCCGGCCATAATGGCAAGGTCAGTGGTTTCGGAGAGCCTCTTGGCTCGCCGGCGAATGTCGGCAAGATGCTCGCCGGTCAAGGGCTTGTGCCAAGGGGCAGTAGGCAGTGCCGCCCAGGTCACCCGGGCCATCATGTCCGGCAACGTATCCAGGGCCGACAGATCCTGCCCCTCCCAGTCCAGGAGCGGGAAGTGAGTCTGGCTGAGGTAGTAAGCGCCTTCGGGCATGGAACCGATGATCGTCCTGTCGGAGCTCCGGACCTGCCAGCCGCCGGAGCCATCCGGCTCGAAGCCCGCGTAGGTGGGAATTTTCGCGGCCGAACCGTCGGGGAGCGTGAAGCCCTTCCAATCGTCGTCCGCTGTCAGGAAGGCCCGGCCGAGGTCGATCACGTCGGCCTCGAAATAGTCCAGGATGGAGTCCTCGGGCTGAGCGAGCTGCTGAACCACGTCGTAGACATCGGTCGAGCCCGCCGTCAAGCCCAGGTATCTCTTGAGGTTCCCGTAGGCGACAGCCGTGATCCCCGTAGACCGCATGCCGCCGAGGTCGATGGGGACCTTATCCGGCTCCCGGTGGGCGATGGCACAGAGCACCC
>DAIPLF010000420.1:0-2281 GCA_036769375.1 Candidatus Aminicenantota bacterium
ATCGGGGCCGACATGCCGCCGGGGATGACGGCCTTGAGTTGTTTGCCTTCCTTCATGCCTCCCGCATGCTCGAAGATGATCGTCCGCAACTTCGTCCCCAGCGGAAGCTCATAGATGCCCGGGTTCTTGATCATGCCGCTGACGCCGAAGATCCTTGTGCCGCCGTCTTTGGGCAGGCCCTTCTTGATGAACCAGCCGGCGCCGTTCTGGACGATGAAGGGGATATTGGACAGAGTCTCCACATTGTTGATGACCGTCGGGCACTGGAACAAGCCGACCGAGGCGGGGAAAGGCGGCTTAAGCCGGGGGTATCCGCGCTTCCCTTCAAGCGATTCGAGGAGGGCCGTTTCCTCGCCGCAGATATAGGCGCCGGCGCCGCGCTGAACAACAACATCCAAGCTAAAATCCGTGCCCAGGATTTGTTTCCCAAGATACCCGTTCCGGTAGGCCTCGGCGATCGCGCCCTCGAGTCTCAGGGTGACTTTCTCGTATTCGCCGCGGACATAGATAAAGGCCGAGTTGATGCCGACCGCATAAGAGGCGAGGATCGTCCCCTCCAAGAGGAGGTGGGGGTTGTAGGTCAGGAGATAGCGGTCCTTGAAAGTCCCGGGCTCGCCCTCATCCGCATTGACACAAAGATAGCGGGGCTTGGGGACGTGCTGGGGGACAAACCCCCACTTCACCCCGGCCGGGAACCCGGCGCCCCCGCGTCCCCGCAGGTTGGCTCTCTTGACTTCATCGAGGACCGCAACGGGCGTCATCTCTTTCAGGGCTTTTTCGACCGCCTTGTATCCGCCCTGTTCGCGGTAGACCTCGATCCGAAAAAGCTCTTTAAGTCCGAAGTGCTGGGTCAAAACTTTTTCGTCCACGGCTCTATTCCAGGCTCTCCAGGAGCCGGTCGATCTTCTCTCTATCCATCTGGCCCTGGTAATCGAAATTGACCATCAGGCACGGCGCCTGCTCGCAGGCTCCGAGGCATTCGACTGTGGAGAGGGTAAACCGGCCGTCCGCCGTCGTTTCCCCGACTTCGATGCCCAGCTTCTGCTGGAGATACTCAAGGAGAGATCCCGCCCCGAGCAGCGAGCAGCTCAGGTTGGAGCAGACCTGAAGATGGTATTTCCCGATGGGCCGACGGAGGAACATCGTGTAGAAGGTCACGACTTCCCTGACCTTCACCGGCTTAAGCCCGAGGGCCAGGGCCACGAACCTTTCCTCCTCGGCGGCGATACAGCCGGCTTCCCGCTGGACGAGATGGAGGACAGGCAGGAGCGCGGCGCCTCTTTTTGGGTAGAGAGCCGCCACCTCGTCGATCTTGCGCCGGAGCGAAGCCGAATATTCAGGGCTCAACGGTCCAGCTCTCCTCCGATCATATTCATTGATCCGAAAGTCGGGATGACATCGGCCACGTACCGCCCCCGGATGAGCTGCTCCAGCGCCGAGACGATATGGAAACACGGCGCTCTAAGGTGAAGCCGGTATGGCCGGTCGGTTCCGTCGGAAACGATGTAGAACCCCAATTCCCCGTTTCCCCCCTCCACGGCGAAGTAGACTTCCCCTTTGGGCGGCCGGAGTCCGTGACCGCGCATAAAGAACTTGAAATGATTGATCAGTCCCTCGATTGTCGTGTAGGTTTCTTCCTTGGGAGGGACGACGAAGGACTTATCCGAGGCCAGGATATCCGGATAGCGGGTCTCCTCAGACCCCTCCAGGTTGGGGGAGAGCGCGATGGCCTTCCGGACCCGCTGGAGCCGGGATTCCTTGATGGCCTGGGAGGGGGACATACCGGCGGCGACGAAGGCCGGGGAAGACTTAGGGATGCGGAAGGCGGCCTGCTCGATGATGCGCAGGCTCTGCTCCATCTCTTTCATCCGCACCAGATAACGGTCGAAGTTGTCTCCCCTGTCGCCCAGAGGGACTTCCCACTTCAGCTGGTCATAGACGAGATAAGGATGGGCTTTGCGCACATCGTAGGAGATGCCAGTGGAGCGAAGGCAGGGGCCAGTCCAGCCAAAGGCGACCGCATCCTCCCGGGAAATGACGCCGACGTCACGGGTCCGGTTGAGAAAGATCTTATTTTTGTCGAGGAGTCCGTGGACGTCCTTGAGGACGAGCCGCGTCTCATCTATGGCTTTCTTCAGGACCGCATCAAAACCGGGGTGGAGGTCCGCTCGGACTCCGCCGATGCGGATGTACGAGGTCGTCATCCGGGCGCCGGTGGTCTGTTCGATGACATCCCAGAGAAACTCACGGGCCTTCATCTTGTACAGAAAGGCTGTGAAGG
>DAIPLF010000068.1:0-8217 GCA_036769375.1 Candidatus Aminicenantota bacterium
GCCCACTGAGATCCTGGCCGCCTGGGAAAGGGGGGCGGACGTGGTCAAGGTCTTTCCGGCGACGTCGCTCGGGCCAAAGTACTTCCAGGACCTCAAAGGTCCTCTCCCACAAGTCCGCCTGATGCCCAGCGGCGGTGTCAGTATCGAAAACGCCAGGGAATTCATCCGCAGCGGAGCCTGCTGCGTCGCCATCGGAACGGCGCTCCTCGATAAAAAGGCCATAGCCGCTGAGAACTGGGACGGCCTGACTGAGAAAGCCAGGGCCCTCATAGAATCGCTCCGGTAAGGCCCTCGGCTAAAATTCGGATATTGAGGTGAGACCATGAACCGACGGAAATTTATCAAGACTTCGCTTTCCACCTTGGCCGCGGTCCCGGCTCTCCGTTTCAGCGGACCGCAAGCGACAACGGAGGGTAAAATGACCAAGATCGCCATCGTCAAGACAAAAGCCCGGGAATCGGGGATTAAGGAAGCGGTCGGACTTCTCGACCTCCCGCCCATGAAGGGAAAACGCATCTTCCTCAAACCTAACTTCAACACGGCCGACCCCTTCCCTGCCGGAACTCACACCGATGCGCTATCGGCACTCGTCAGAGAGATCCAGTCGAGAGGCGCGGCGGACATCACCGTGGGCGAGAGGAGCGGCCCCCCGCCGACGCGGCAGGTGCTGGAGGCGAAGGGGATTTTTGCCCTGTCCAAGGAGCTCGGTTTCGCCGTGGTCAATTTCGAGGAGCTGGCCGAGTCCGAATGGAAGCATTTCTCTCCCCCCGGCAGTCATTGGTCCGAAGGCTTTTTTATCCCCAAGCCGCTGGCCGAAGCAGAATATATCGTGGCCACTTGCTGTCTGAAGACGCACCAGTACGGCGGCGTCTTCACGATGTCTTTGAAATTGGCTGTGGGAACGACCCCCAAAAAACTGATGCGGGAGCTTCACAGCTCTCCTCACCAGAGGCTGATGATCGCCGAGATCAACGCTGCCTATTCACCCAAGCTCATCGTCATGGACGGCCTGGAAGCCTTTGTTGACGGCGGCCCGTCCGCAGGCAAGAAGGCCGCCGCTGACGTGGTCATCGCCGGAACGGACCGCGTCGCCGTGGATGCGGTCGGAGTCGCGGTGCTGAAAGAGCTCGGGTCCAACAGCGCCATCATGGGCCGCAAGATCTTTGAACAAGAACAGATCAAGCGGGCCGCGGAGCTCGGCCTGGGCGTCTCCTCTCCCCAGCAGATCGAATTGGTCGCGGCTGATGAGACCAGCCGGCTCTATGCCGAAAAACTGAAAACCATCCTTGGCCAAGGATGATCCGATGAGTGTTTCAAACCTCATCCTCTCCCGCCGGACGGTCCGCCGATTCAAGCCGCATCCGGTCGAGCGTTCGCTGCTTGAGAAGGTTATCAACGCCGGCCGGCTTGCCCCCTCTGCGGCGAACCTGCAGCCCCTCGAGTTCATCGCCGTCGATGACGCCGGGGTTCGGCGGGCGGTCTTTCCCTGCCTGCGCTGGGCCGCCTACATAACGCCGCGGGGAAATCCCCGGCCCGGTGAGGAGCCGACGGCCTATATCCTTACGCTCGTCAACCTCGCCGTGCGGGAAAAAGGCTTCGAGTACGATGTCGGAGCGGCCATGGAAAACATGATCCTCGCGGCCAAGGAAGAAGGCTTGGGAAGCTGCTGGCTGCTTTCGATAGAAAGAGAGAAGCTGGCCGAAATCCTGAACGTCCCCAGGGGATACAGGATCGATTGTGTCCTGGCCCTCGGTTATCCCGCGGAGAGTCCGGTTGCCGAAGAATTCACGGGGTCGATCAAGTATTGGCAGGATGCCGAAGGGGTGCTCCATGTCCCCAAGAGACCCTTAAGCTCGGTCTTCCGGCTCAACCGGTTCGGCTGACCTCACTCTCCTGCTACGGTCATCGCGGCGACTTTGATGGTCGGGCCGCAAACGGGAGCGCGAAAATCCAGGTCGTTGCCGACCATCGCCACCTGGCCCAGGATCTGCTCCAAGTTGCCGGCAATCGTCACCTCGGAGACAGGAAAGGCGATTTCCCCCCCCTCCACCCAAAGGCCGAAGGCCCCGCGCGACACGTCCCCTGTGACCGGGTTGAGTCCATGCCCGATCGTCCGGGTCAAGATCAGGCCCCTTTCTGTTGAGGCGATGATCTCCTGGGGAGTGGAAGTCCCGGGCTGCAGATAGAAGTTGTTGGGGCCTACGCTTCCTCCGTCCGAGTTGCCCGTCGGTGGGAGACCCAGCTTCCGGCCGGCATACGTGCTGCAAAGGAATTGGCGGAGGACCCCATTCTCAAAGACGATGGTCTTGCGGCAGGGAACGCCTTCGCTGTCAAAGGGCCGAGAGCCGAGCCTCCCGGGCATCAGCCCGTCGTCGATAACGGTGATCTTTTCATTGCCGATCCGCTCTCCCAGCCTCCCGGCTAGAAAAGTCGTCTTCTGGTACACGGCCACAGCCGATATGCAAGAGAATAGGAATCCGACCAGCCAGTCGGTCATGCCCGGCTCGAAGATGACGGGAACCGTCTGCGTCCGGACTTTTCTGGGGTGAAGCTGCCGGACCGTTCTCTCGACGGCCTTCTTGGCGACTGTTTCCGGCGGCTCCAGGTTTTGGACGAAACGGTCCACGGAGACCCAGTAGTCCTCGACTTTTTCGTCGGTCTCACCCGCCTGGAGCCCGACGCTCAGGCTGCAGAAGGTCTGGTCATAGGAGCCGACAAAGCCGTTGGACAAAGCCAGGACGGCCTTGACTTCGTTGGTGATGAAGCTCGCTCCATGGGAATTCGTGATCCTCTTGTCCTCCAGGGCGATCCGCTCAGTCTCTTTGGCCAGCCTGATCTTTTGCGAGGCCTGGAGCTCCGCTACCCGGGGGTCGTAGAGACGCAGCGAAGCGATGTCGATTCTGTCCGGGGAAAGGGGGGGCAGCCCGGCGCACTCGTCACGGCTTCCCAACGCCGCCCGATCGACCGCATTCCTGACCAGCCGCTCCAGCGTCTCATCTTGGAGGTCTGAAGAGGTGGCATGAGCCGTTTTCTTATCTTTGATGATCCGAAAGCTCAGATAGCGCGAGCCGGCTTCGACTAGGTTTTCGACGTTTCCGAAGCGAACATCTACGCTGAATTCGCGGCCATCGCTGGCGGCGGCCTCCACTTCATCCGCGCCCATCTGTCTCCCGAGACCAACGATGCGCTCGGCCAGCTCAATAAGGGAGCCTGCCCCGCCCGTTTCCCTCAAGACTGGCCTCCCACGGTCATGCGGGAGATCCTGATCGTCGGGCACCCGTCAGTCACCGGCACCTCCTGCCCCTCTTTGCCGCAGGTCCCCGTTTGGAGTCCGAAGGAGAGGTCCGAGCCGACCCTGTCGATTTTCTGGAGGATATCGATGTTCGTGCCGATGAGAGTCGCCTGCTTGATGGGAGCGGTCAGACGCCCCTCTTCGACCAGGTATCCGGCGCTGATCGAGAAAGTGAACTTCCCGGAATCCTCGACCTGCCCGCCCTCGAATTTCTCCGCATATATGCCTTTGGCCACAGACCTAAGAATGTCTCCGGGGTCGTCTTGGCCCCGGTCGACGTAAGTGTTGGACATGCGGGGGATGGGGATGCAGGTGTAGTCCTGCCTCCGGCCGTGGCCGGTGAGAGGCCGGCCCATCAGGCGGGACGACAGCCGATCTTGCAAGAACGAATGGACGACGCCGCGGTCGATGAGCAGGGTCTTTGCCGGCGCGGCGCCTTCGTCGTCGATATTGTAAGAGCCGCGGAAAGAGGGTCGCGTCGGGTCGTCATAGATGGAAAGCAGGGGGGAGGCGACCTTCTTGCCAAGCTTGTTCCAGAAGATGGATGTCTTCTTGCGGATGAAATCGGCTTCGAGGAGGTGGCCGACGGCTTCGTGGACGAAGACGCCGGCATGTCCGGGGGCCAGGATAACCGGCATCTCTCCGGCCGGCGCTTCGACGGCTTCGAGGAGAAGCAGCGCTTCTTCGGCCGCCTCCCGGCCGACTTGCTCGGGCGAAAGGATGCGTTCGAAATATTCGAGACCGACCCTTCCGCCGCCCCCGGAAAACCCGAATTCCCTGCGCTTCTCCTTCTCGGCTACGGCCGTACACACAAGCTTGACTTGGGGACGGGCGTCCACCGCCGCCCGGCCCTCCGAATTGACGATCGAGATGAACTGGGCGCTGTCCTGGAATAGGACTTTCACCTTTTTGATCTTGGGGTCGACCTTCTGGCAAGCAAGGTAGGCGCGCCGGACGAGTTCGATCTTTTTCTGGAGGGAGGCCTGATGGGCGGGCTGGGCCAGCGGGTAGCGATCCTCCAGCTGCCGTGCTTCCCTGAAGTCGCGCAGGGACGCCGATCTTTTCGAGGCGGCGATCGCGGCCGCGGTCAGAGCCGTCTTCCCGATGCTCTCAGATGAGAGGTCGTTTGTATAGCCGTAGCCCGTCCTCTCTCCCGCGATCACCCGGATTCCCAACCCGAGGCTGACGCTCTCGGCGGTTTCTTTGATGATGTCCTCTTCCATGTTGATGAAGCTGTAAGTGCGGTATTCGCAGTAGACCTCGGCAAAGTCTCCTCCCCGCGAAAGGGCCAGTTCAAGAGCCCTCTTTCTCTCTGCGTCGGCCATCCCGAAGTGGTCTTCAAAGGTGATCATCCGGCCCTCTTCCTCCGGAAGTAAGGCCAGGCCAGGATCAGAATGCTGCCGATTCCGAGAGAGTATTCAAAGATATTCGTGAGAAGGTGGACGCCTATCCCCGAGATGACGGCCAGCCGGGGGTCGAAATCCATCAGCCTAAAGGTCAGGGCCCAGGCCGATTCCCAGGTGCCGAATCCGGCGAGGCCCTTTAGGGGAAGCGCCGAGGTCAGCTCCGCCCCGCTCAGGCCCAGGATGAAGGTCCAAAAGCTGAGGTCGCGGAGAGTGAGGCCGTGGCTGCGGAGTAGAGCGAAGAAAAGGGCGAAAACCGAAACGTACTTGGCTAAACGGATAAGCAGGGAAAGCAGGAAGATCGGGACGGCTTTTTGCGCCTGCTGGATGGAATTCAGGCTGTGAATGGTCAGCTCGAATTTTCGGACAGCGGTCTGCGACGTTGCTTTTCCCTCGATGCCAGCGATCCGAAGAAGTCGGCGGAACAGGGCCAGGAAGAAACGGGCCAGGGGGACGAGCTTCCAGTAGACCAGAAAGACGAGGACAAAAAAGGCGGCGGCGAGCAGGAGGAGGGCAGGAGTCGAAAGCGCATTGGCGCCCAGCCCGACGACGATCACGGAAACGATGAGGAAGGGGCTGAGAGTCAGGAAATCAAGGACAAAAGCAAGGACAAAGCTGGAAGTGGCCGCCTCAAAGGGGAATCCGAGCCTCTTGTTGAGCACGTAGATATAGGAGAGCGAGCCGATCCGGGCAGGGAGAAGGTCGATCAGGCTGTTCCGGATGAAGGTGACGAGAAATATGTTCGGCCAGCTGATGGACTGCGGCCGGAGCAACCACTTGTATCTCCAGGCGCGAAGCCAGGCGGCAACGAGGGCCACAGCCGCATAGACGAACACGGCCGGGAGGAAGATCCGCGAAAGGGTGTCGATAATATCCTCTGTTTTGACCTGCGAGAGCAGAAGCCAGAGCAGCCCGACGGAAACGAGCGCGGACAGGACGATGTAGACGAGCTTGTTCTTGAGCATGCGGGATTATTCTATGTTCTCCTCCATGTTTGTCAAACGGCCTCGGGGTAGTGGCTTCGAAACCACGCCCGTTTTCTCCCAGCGCGGAAATAGCCACAACCCCTCGGCTCGGCTAAAAAAGGGGCTGCTTCCCTAGAGGTATCCGGGTTTGATACAATGTCGTCGCAGATCATGGTCCAAGGAGGGAATCGATGCGCCTGTTGATCCATTCGGGCCTGCTCTTTCTTGTGGTCTCGATTTTTCTCGGCTATGCCTCGTTGCTGGGTGCTGAGGAGGCGACAGGACCCCAAGCGCCGACCGGATTGCGCTGCGAATACCTGGCCGATCCCCTCGGGGTGGACACGCCCAAGCCGCGGTTTTCCTGGGTCCTTGAGCACACGGAGCGGGGGCAAGGGCAGACCTCTTACGAGATCCTGGTTTCCTCGCAGCCGGGCGCCGAGGAGGGGGATCTCTGGGCCAGCGGAAAGTCGGATTCATCCGTTTCGACTCATGTCGTTTATTCCGGGCAGGCGCTTCAGAGCGGTCGCACCTATTATTGGAGGATCAGGTATTGGGACAAGAACGGTCGGCAGAGCCCCTTCAGCCAGGTCGCCCGCTTCGACACCGGCCTTTTTTCAAGAGAGGACTGGAGAGGTATCTGGATCGGGGGAAAAAACCAGCTCCGCAAGGAATTCGAGTTGGAGAAAAGACCGCTCAGGGCGCGGGCCTATGTCTGCGGACTGGGCTACTCTGAGCTTCGGCTGAACGGGCGCAAGGTCGGGCGGAACGTCCTGGACCCCGCCTGGACGACGTACGACAGGCGCGCCCTCTACGTCACCACCGACGTGACGCGCTTCCTTCAGCCGGGCCGTAATGCGGCGGCCGTGATGCTCGGACAGGGCTGGTATAAGGGCACGGCCCTGCTCGTTCAGCTGAACATCGAGTTCGAAGGGGGGGAGAAGATTGAGATTATGAGTGATGCCTCCTGGAAAGGGTGCCAGGGTCCGGTCGTCGCCGCTAGCATCTACAACGGCGAGACATACGACGCCAGGCTCGAGACGCCCGGCTGGGACAGGCCGGGTTTTGACGATGGCGGATGGACGGCGGCGGAGGCCGTCGCCGGGCCCAGGGGCGCCCTCTCGGCTCAGATGATGCCGCCCATCCAGGTGGTGGATTCGATATTGCCTCTCAAGAGGACGAGTCCCAAGCCGGGTGTTTATGTTTATGACATGGGGCAGAATTTCAGCGGCTGGGCTCAGCTCCGGGTGCGCGGGACGAGCGGGACGGCCGTCAGGCTGCGCTTCTCCGAACTGGTCTATGAGGACGGGACGATCAACCAGGAAAATCTTCGGGGCGCGCGGGCCGAAGACATCTATATATTGAAGGGTGAAGGGGAGGAGGTCTGGGAGCCCCGATTCACCTATCACGGCTTCCGCTACGTCGAGCTCAGCGGCTACCCGGGAGTCCCTGCAGTCCATGCGCTCCGGGGAAGGGTCGTCCACACGGCTGTCGACCCGGCGGGGAGCTTCGCCTGCTCTAAACAGGTCCTCAACGACCTGCAGAGGATCATCATCTGGGGGCAAAAGACAAACCTCCATGGAATTCCCACCGACTGCAATCAGCGGGATGAGCGGATGGGCTGGATGGGGGATGCGCAGGGGACGGCCGAGGAGGCCATTTACAACTTTGACATGGCTGCTTTCTATGCCAATTTTCTCCGCGATATCCGGGACGTCCAGGACGAAAAGGGGACCCTCACAGACACGGTCCCTCATGTATGGGGCTCCCGGCCTGCCGACCCGGCCTGGGGAACGGCCTATCCGCTGATAGCCTGGTATTTTTATCAGTACTACGGGGATCGGGGGATCCTGCAAGAGCATTATGAAGGGATCAAAAAATATGTCGAGTTCCTGCGCACACGGGCCGACAACAGCCTGGTCAAGTTCAGCTATTACGGGGACTGGGTGGCTGTGGAGAAGACGCCGGGAAGCCTCGTCTCTTCGTTCTATTATTACTACGATATCAAAATCCTGGCCGAGATGGCCAGAATCCTGGGAAAAGAGGCCGATACCAGGGTTTACGGGGACCTGGCTGCGGCCGTCAAATCCGCCTTCCATCGCGAATACTTTGACTCGAAAACGCGGAGCTATGCGAACGGGACGCAAACGGCCAATGCCCTGCCGCTCTTCTTGGACATGGTTCCGGAAGCGGAGCGGGGAGGGGTCTGGGGAAATCTGTTCGACAACATCGTCTACAGGAACAACTCCCATCTCACGACGGGTATCATCGGAACCAAGTATGTCATGGAACTTCTGACCAACAACGGCACCTCCGACTTGGCCTACGACATCGCCACCCAGACGACCTACCCCAGCTGGGGATACATGATCGCGAATGGGGCCACCACCCTCTGGGAGCTCTGGCAGCTCCGGCAGGGGCCCTCGATGAACTCCCATAATCACCCCATGTTCGGCAGCGTGGGCTCCTGGCTCTACAAGGCCCTGGCGGGGATCAACCTGGCGCCCGGGTCCGTAGGGTTTGAGAAGATCCGCATCGTGCCCCAAATGGTCAGGGACCT
>DAIPLF010000069.1:0-8178 GCA_036769375.1 Candidatus Aminicenantota bacterium
AAAAGATGCCCAGGGCGGGACTCGAACCCGCAAGGCCTTACGGCCGCGACATTTTAAGTGTCGCGCGTATACCTATTCCGCCACCCGGGCTCTTGGCTCAGGGGATCACGCTCCCGAGGGTTGATTATACGACAGGAGAATCGGCAAGACAATTTGGGGTGTTCAGGAGAGGGCAAGCGTGCCCGGGCGAAACGGGGCCAGAACCGATTCCCTATCGCGGCGGCCTTTCCATGACCAGGTCGCCCTGGTGGAGGACATCCCGGCAGGAAAGGATCTTGATGGTCGAGGTGTTGCTTTTGACGTCGGTGACGATACAGTTGCCCAATATCTGCACCGGGAGGTCCTCGCGTACCCTCCGGTAGAGGATCATCTGCTGTCCGACCTGTATGCCTTGCTCTGCGCCCAGGTCGATGAGCGCCCAGTGGTTGCTGGCGATCTGCCGGAGATTGCTCTGCACATAGATGAGGCTGCCCTTGACTCCCTCGGCTTCCACGGGAAGCACATCGTAGCCCAGGTCCTTGCCCGTCATGCCCTCCCTCTCTTCGAAGGGGACGAGATAATAGCCGCTGCGGATCGCGTCGCAGGAACGTTCGACGGCGGCGACCGCTATCGCGTCGTCGGCGAACTGAACGCGGGCCCGCCCTCTGCCGAAAGCCAGGGGACCGTAGCCCGGAATCTCATTGCGGATCTCCAATACCCAGAAGATCTGACCGGGCTCGACGCTTCCGCCCTTGCCTTTGTTCAGGTAGATCACATCGCCGTCGCTGAACATGGTCTTTTCGTATTCCCGCTCCGCGCCGATGATCTTCAGCTCGGGGATCTCTTCCTCCCACATCGAAAAGGAGCAGTACAGGTCGACCTCGTTGATCAGGTCGGCAAACTCTTGATAGATCTTGGCCCTGGAGATGTCATACCGCTCCTCCGGCTTTTCTTGAAGGGCCGGCTGGGACGGCTCCTGTCCTTCGGCCGGCGCCGCAGCCTCTACTTTTTCCAGCGCTATGTTTCCGCAAGCCTTCGGTATGATGACCTCATATTTTTTGTCCCCCTCCTGGATGGAGAAGGCCAGGACCGCGAGGGGCTCATTTCCCGCCCATTCCAGGTCATGGACGACTTTGACCTGGCCCTGGGAGCGGAAGATCATCCACAGCATTTTGCCGCCTACGGGCAGCTCCCTTTCCGTAAAGGCGGACTGGCGAATCCGGTCCATGAACGGAAGATACAACTCGGGGTTGCCGGCGACCTCAAACCCGCGCTTGATGTCGGCGGCGTACTTCTCGGCGATGACCTTCATCATATCCGGCGTGGGCGTCCCGGCTTCGAAGGGACAGAACCTGTATCTCCCGATGTCCCTCAGCTTTTTTGTCTGGGCGAAAACGCTGAGTGAGGTCAGGATCAGAAGGCCGATAAGGACAAGATGCCATTTTTTGACTTTCATCCGGACCTCCCTATAGAGATTTGGCTGCACCTATCGCACCAGGCAAGAAGGCAAAATTTCCTCTTCATTATGATTTAGTCGTCCCGGAGCAGTCAAGTTTAAAAAAAAGAGAGTGGTCCAGGCAGGACCCCCCGGGCGGCCGGGAATCGTCAAAACGCAGATCTGAGAAGAAAATCCGCTCCTCTTGCCAGGATCCCTACCGAGTTCTTTTCTATGGTTAACGGGATGGACAGGCGGGGCGCGCCCGTCCCGAAATCCAGCCTGTCCGCGGGCAGCCTGGACAGGTTCGTGACCAGGCAGCCCCGCTCCGGATCATATGGCCTGAACTCACCCCGCCTGCCTTCGGCCAGGAGCCCTTCCAGCTTCCGGAGGAAATCGACGTAAGTCTCGGCGGACAGGACAGGCCGGGATCGCCTGATCCGGACGGCGATGGGCTGGATTGCGGAGCCTTCCAGGTGCTCCCGCTTAAATGTCACCGTGTGGAACATGATGCCGTTGCCGAAGTATCCCCGGCCATACCCCTTGACCTTGCCCCGGACGTCGATCGGCATGGTCAGGTCGAAGTCGTCGGCCCGGGAACCGGCGCCCGCACCGACCAGCTTCTTCATGGCCATCGCGGATAGCACATCGTTCGCCGAAACCAGGAGGCCGTCCGACGCCGCCGTCTCCTCGATCATGCGCTGGACATCCCGCCTCAGGATCATGTCCTCCTCGAGCCTCAATTCTCGGGGCGCAGCCAGAGGCTCCAATTCGACTCCCCGGAACGAGAAATCCCGAAGGGCGGTCCTTCGGTGTTGCACTTTCAGGGCCAGGTTCAGGAACGACGATCTGAATGGGACCAGGGTCGGCCGGGTCAGAGCGGCCAGGAAAGAGAGGAAGAGAAAATAGCTGTATCCGTCCCCGGCCAGATGATTCAGCTTGGGGATCAGGGCCAGGCCGTTCCTGAAGCGGATCACTTTCAAGAAGAACAGCCGTTCGAGAGGAGGGAGGGCGTACCGGGCAATGATCTCAGCGGCGGACCCGTCGAATTCTGAGATATCGAACTCCCGGTCGGCGGCCGCCTCATCATAGCACTCCTCCTCCCGGAAGCGGTCGAAGATGATCGCCCCGTCTTTGTACTCGCCGAAGACCGGCCAGAAAAGGGAACTGAGCCTGCGGAGACCGCTCCTCAACCTCTCCGTGTCGAACGCCCGCTCGTAATAAAAGAGAAATTCGATCGGATAGCTTCCGTTCGAGAAAACCGCGTCGACCTGCGAGATCCGGACCTCTCGGGTCATGAGACCGCCTCCAATGTGGCGCTTCATATTCTCCATCGAAAGCCCAGGAGAAACAAGCTCAAGTCCATGATCATCATCAGGAAACGCTTCAGTCATCGTCAGCGGCGGACTCCGCGGGTCCGTCCCCCTTTAAAGATTCCCGTTTTTAGGGTACTCTGATTGAGTCATGAAGATCGCCAAGAAGACCCGGTTTGCCTGGATATCCTTTTGGTTCCTATTGACGTCGCTGGCCGTTTCCCCTCCTTCGGCGCTCACCCAGGAAAAAAAGCGCCAGATCGAGTATGAAGTCTCGGTCAGCGCGGTCTCCATCTCCGTCACCGTCCAGGACAAGAACGGAAGGTACATCAACGACCTGACGCAGGAGGATTTCACAGTCTATGAGAACGAGGTCAAGCAGACCATCACTTATTTTAAGCACGACTTTGAGGCCCCCATCAGCCTGGCCGTCCTCCTGGATGTCAGCGGCAGCATGGGACTGCAGGATAAGCTCACGGAGAGCAAAGACGCTCTCCGCTATCTCCTGACCGTTCTCCTCCGGCCTCAGGACGAAGCCTCTCTCTTGATCTTCGCCGACGGACAAGTGGAAGTGGCCGCCCCGTTTTCGACGGACAAGAGCGCCTTCCTCGCCGAATTGGACAAGACCGAAGCCTACGGCCAGACCGCGCTCAACGACGCCGTCGCCGTGTCGCCGGAATTCGCCAACCGGGGGAAAAGCGAGAAGAGGGCGATCCTCCTCGTCACCGACGGGATCGAAAACGACAGCCAGGCGACCGTTGACCAGGCGGTGGAGATCGCCAGGCGGGTCGACGTGCCCATCTTCACCGTCGGCTACAAGCTTCCTTTGAGTGAGGAATTCCTCAGAAGATACAAGCGGACCGCGACTCTGACCACCGCCGGGATCGTCAGCTCCCTGGAGAGGTTCTCTCAGGCTACCGGGGGGAAATTGTTCGTCGCTTCTCAACTGGAGGATCTTAGGGCTGCTCTGCGCGAGGTCAGGCGAGAGCTCGGTCATCAATACATCATCGGATACACGTCTTATAGGACCGGGAAGGAAGAGTACCGGAAGATCCGGGTTGCGACCTCCAACAAGAAGCACAAGGTGAGGACGCGCCAAGGGTATTAGGAAAATCGGATAGACGGGTCTTGTCTTTCCGGGTCATTCGTGCTTTAATGCTAAGCAGGATCGGTGAGGGAGTGACAATATGCTAAAGAAAGGAGGAACAAGACTATGAAAAACTTCAGGACGGTTATTTTGGTCACCTTCGTAGTCTCTGTCGGCCTGCTCCTGGCCCCCGGCTGCGCAACTAAGAAATATGTTCGCCAGGAAGCCGCCGCCATCGACCAGAAGGTCGAGGGAGTCGAAGCCGCCGTCGAGGAGAACCAGAAGCGGATCAAGGAACACGATGAGCGCCTAGAATCGCTCGGGTCACTCATTACCCAGCAGCAGGATGAGATCAAGGGCGTGGACGGCAAGATCGAAGAGGTCAGGAAGGCCACTCAGGGCAAGCTGATCTTCAAGGAGACCCTGAAGAACGACCAGGCTAAGTTCAAGTTCGACAACTCCGAGCTCAGCCCCGAGGCCAAGGCGGCCTTGGATGTGTTTGTTCAGAAGCTGGTCCAGGAAAACAGGGGCATCTATCTCGAAATCCAGGGGCATACCGACAGCACCGGAGAAGAAAGCTATAACCAGCTCTTGGGGAAGAAAAGAGCGGAAGCCGTGATGAACTACTTCTACACACAGTACCATGTCCCCCTCCACAGGATGCAAGTGTTCAGCTTCGGAAGCTCGGCCCCGGTCGGCGACAACAAGACCAAGGACGGAAGGGCTGAGAACCGGAGGGTGGATATCCTGGTCTTCGAATAGACCCTAAGCCGTCGGTTTTTCGCCTCCCTTTGTTCTAAAGGGAGCTGCGGTTCTTCATGAGGTAGAGGATTCTCTCTGTCCCTTCGACAGGAGCGATCCTCACGATCAAGAAAGCCCGGCTGAACTGCTCTTCAAAATCAGACCGGGTGTAATGGTCGAAGATATCCTCCCGGGTGGCCAGGAGCCGCTGGACCTGCGAGTCGGTCTTGGGGACGAATTCGATGACCAGCCAGCGGCAGACCCGGCTGAGGTATTCGGCGATCTTGGGAAGCGGCAGGTTATTGCTGATCGCCAGGTGGTGGAGAAGAGCCAAAGCCAAGGCCGCATCCGCCGGCCCCCGCTCCTGAAGGGACTTTCTCTCCCGGTTTTCCCAACCGATGGCTGGGCTGGGGTTTGTCAGGTCCATGACCAGGGGTAGCAAGTTCTTTTCCTTCTGCTCCAGGCAATCGCGGGTGTTCACCTCAACGGCGATAAAATCCACGTCGAAGGCCACGGTCTTAATCCCTTTCCGGCTGGCCAGCCGGCTGAAAATCCCCGTGTTGGCTCCCAGATCCCAAACGGTATCCGGCTTCATGATGTCCAAGAACTCTTCGACGATCCGCTTTTTCCGTTCGAACCCCTCCGGAGAGTAGTTCGTTTCCTGGTAGTATTGGGCCCACTCCGTTTTCTTGAGGCGCAGGCTCAACTTCCGGACCAGGGAATCCAGGCTCTCCACCAGTCCGGCCAGAGAAACGGGACGGACCTGCCGCTCCCGGACCTTGACCGTCTTCTTGGAGAAGACTTTCTGGCTCATGGCGTGAAGATGGACGTGAGTGGCAATTCCGGGCCGCAACCGGGTCCGGAAAGGAAGGAGCCGGCTGGCCAAACCCATGGGGATCCCGTCGATAAAGATCCGGGAAAGCTGGTTGAGGTGAAAATCTTTGTAGGCTATGAGGAGCAGCGGGTTAAGAAAGTGCTGACAGAACTGCCGGTAGGCGATCCACGGTCTCAGCTGCAGTTTCTCGAAGGACAGCGTGTCGACGAGAAGAGGCCTCCCGTCCACGAACTGGATGTTGAAGGCGCTGGCGTCCTTGAGCGACATCCCATGTTCGAAGGCGGTCTTTTGGATCTTGAGCGTGGCCAGAGCCGCCTCCTTGAGCTGAGTGAAACACCACTCGTACGGATAGGAAATGAAGGGGACAAGCTGGGGCTTTAGGATCTTATAGGCCAGCTGAGGGTCGGGCGGAGGAACGTCGGTCTCATCATGACGAACGAGGAGCCCCCGCTCCGTCAGAGCCTTGTACAGTCCGCTCGAAAAGAGCAGGTCGTAGTCGCCCTGGTAGCTCCGGTTGACCTGCCTGTACAAGCCCCCTTCCCGCTCGAATAGGAAACCGCTGGGATCCCGAAAAGAGCTCGGCAGTGCTTGTGACTCACTTGGCATCTACCGTCTCATCGGGTTTTGCCTTTTTGGATAAACGGCTCCTGATTTTCTTCCAGAATATCCTGAGAGAAAGAGAAAAGCCGACGAAACCGGCGATGAGGAGCTGAATGATATAGCTTCCCGACCCCAGGTCGATATAGCTATAGCCGCACAGGGGGAAGAAAAAGAGGACCGAAATAAGGACAGCCGAGAGCCGGAGCATGACTTTCATGGGTTTTACCTAGAATCCTTTAATAGCATGAATCTCTAGGAAAGTCAATCAGTTCGCCGCCTTTCGAGGTGAAGCAGCGGGCCGCCCCAGGGCTTTGTGCTTCATCGGGGGAGAAGACCGCGTTGTAGGGAGCGGCACCCTGGTCCTGTTGACATCGCCGGAGGGCCGGCGATATATTGCCGGCGGTGCCGCGAGGAAGGGCAATATGAAGAGACCAGGCAACCGCTTCTTGTTGATGATGCGGGTGATGATTCCCGGGGTCCTCAGCTTGGTCCCAGCAGGGTGCGGGGGAGTGGCCGGGGCGTCTCCGGGCAGCGGGGAAGCTCTCCCAGCTCAATCGAAGATCGTCGGGTTCCATGTCGATATGAACATCGCCCAGTTCAGAGGCGAATATCTGAAGGAACGCCTGAAGCTCCTGGCCGACCTGGGGTACAATACGGTGATCTGGGAAATCGAGAACAATATCCGCTGGGAGACATGTCCGGAGTGCGTCGCTCCGGATGCCTTTACCAAGGAAGAGTTCAAGGAGATCCTGGCCTACAGCCGGCAGCTTGGACTCGAGCCGATCCCTCTGCTCCAGACGATCGGACATTGCGAATACGTGCTGAAGAACGAAAGATACAAACCTTTGGCGGAGCTCCCGGAGAGGATCGACCAGTACTGCCCGCAGAATCCGGAGGTCGTGCGGTTCTTGCGGAAGTGGACGGACGAATACCTGGAGGTATTCGGCCCTATAAAGGTTTTCCATCTCGGCGCGGATGAAGCCTACACTCTCGGACAGTGTCCCCGCTGCCGGGCCACCGCCGAAGAGCATTCCCTTTCGGAGCTTTACATCGGCCACATTAACGCGCTGAGCCAGCCCTTGGCGGACAAAGGGATCCGTCCCGTCATATGGGGCGATATGATCCTCCACCATCCCGAGGCCCTGGACAAGCTCTCCAGGAAGGTCATGATCTTCGACTGGCTGTACGATCGCTATTACGGCTGCGGGCAGGTCCACATTTGGGGGCAGGGGAACCGGGGAAGAGATGACCTCGACGCCGCGACCAGGGAGCGGTTCTTCGCGTATCTCTATCCCTCCGGCGACGAACCAGGCCGGGACCCGGATCCGTTCTATACGGCGGATTTTCTTCAGGCCAGGGGTTTTGACGTTGTCATTTGCCCGAGTTCGAGCTGTTACGGAGACAGCGTCTTCGCGCCCCGCACGTTTTTCCATATGAGGAATACCGTTGATTCCTTCCGCAAGGGGTTGTCCGGACCCCACAAGGGGGCTGTTCTGACGAGCTGGACCGTCCACCTATTCCCCTGGGAGCTTCAGGAAACGTCCATCGAACTGGCGCAGTTCATCGTCCGCCATCCGGAAGGCGACCTGGCCGCCTTCGAAAAGTCTTACGTGAGGGATCATTTTGGAGTCGAGGACAGGCGTTTTTTCGGGGCCGCGGGCCGGCTGGCGAAAAGGGGCCTGTTCAATTCCGCCGCGGACCTCGGGTTCTTTAAAGACGCCAGACCTGCGCCCAAGGACTATGTCCTCAACAGGGTTGAAGAGATCGCTAAAAACGGAACGCTGGAGAAGGAGGCCCAGGCTTGCGCCGACAGGCTCGAGGAATACGGCCGGGGTTCGGTCGAGTTCCGTGAGTATTCAAAGGCCGTCAAGAAAGGACAGAAAGAGCTCGAGTTCTGGGACCTCGCGGCCAGGAATCTCATCAACAGGGCCGAAGCGGGCCGGATTCTTCTGAAGGACAAGAGGGAAGGGAATGGTCAGAAGATCAGGACGGAAGCCGCCCGGGTCCTTGAAGGACTCCGGGCGATTCGCCGGGAGACGGAAGCGTCCTACCTGAAGCGGATCAAGCCCCAGAGAACGAAAGAGATCATGCAGTGGATGTATGATTCTGTGGAGACGGCCCTGGAAGAAGTGGCCGGGCCGACGGGCGGAGAGGGCGAAAAAGAAAGTCCAAAAAAGAAGGCCGGCAG
>DAIPLF010000070.1:0-8152 GCA_036769375.1 Candidatus Aminicenantota bacterium
CCTGGCCCGCGGCAAGCGGAAGTAAGCCCTTCCGTTGACAGCACGCGGGCGGAGTGATATACGTTCCCTCTTTCATCCCTCCATGAGAAACTTTCGGCCTGACACTTTCTGAAAAAGGGAGTGGCACGGCTCGAGGAAAGAAAAGGAGCGATCGCATGATCACCAGGCGCCATTTTCTGAGGATAGGAGGATTGACCGTCGCGGCCTCGGGATGGGTGATGAAGGCTCTTGGGGCCTCTGCCCGAAACCAGACGTCGCCTCTCTCGAACATGGTCGGGGACGTGAAACCTCTCACAGTTGAGGACTACGCGGCGCGCCTTGAGAAGGCCCGCCGGATCATGGGCGAGAACAAATTGGACGGGCTCTTTCTCGAGGGAGGGGCGAACCTGCAGTACTTCACCAAGGTCAGCTGGTGGCGGAGTGAAAGGACTTTCGGTGCCGTCTTCAGCCAGAAGCGCGATCCGGTCTGGATCTGTCCGAGTTTCGAGCGGAAAAGGGCGGAAGAGCTCACCCCCAAGGGACAGGAGATACGGACTTGGGAAGAGCACGAGAGCCCCTATGCTCTGATCGCGGGAGTCATGAAGGACCTCGGCGCCGGCGGCGGACGGCTGGGGCTCGACCCTTCGATGAGGCAATTCATCTATTACGGGCTCGGCCGGGATGCGGCTGCCCTCGAGCTGGTCGATGGAGCGATCGTCACCGAAGGCTGCCGGGGGGTTAAGACGGCTAAAGAGATCGCCTACATGGACCTGGCAAATAAGATCACCAAGCTGGCCTATCGCGAGGCTTTTAAGCAGCTTCGCGAAGGGATGAGCCCCCGCGACCTGGCATCGGCCATAGGCGCCGCCCACCAGCAGATGGGAGTGTCCGGCAGCGGCGGACCCCAGTTCGGCCCGAACACGGCCTTTCCCCACGGCTCCATGGTCATCCGCAGCCTCCAGAAGGGCGACACGGTGCTTGTCGATGGCGGCTGTTCCGTCGAAGGCTTTCGCTCGGATATCACCCGGACGGTCTTCTATGGCCAGCCAACCGACAGACAGCGCTGGGTCTGGGAAATCATCAGAAAGGCGGAGACCGCGGCCCTCGAGGCGGTGCGGCCCGGGGCGACATGCGAATCCATCGACCGGGCAGCCCGCCGGGTCATCGAAGACGCCGGTTTCGGTCCAGACTATAAGTATTTCGCCCATCGCCTCGGCCACGGCATCGGGATGGAGGGCCACGAGTATCCCTATCTGGTACGCGGGAACACGCTCAAGCTCCAGCCGGGGATGACCTTCAGCAACGAGCCGGGCATTTACATCTATGGGGAATTCGGCGTCCGGATCGAGGACTGCATGGTTGTCACCGAGGACGGCGGCCGGACCCTCGGCGGCCTGGAAGCGACGGCCATCGACAGGCCCTTCGGTGATTAGATAGGGACACGATACCGAATTAAGAAATTCGGTTAACGTCCCCATTTTTCTTGAGGAGGTCGCTTCAATGCGTCACACGGTTTGTCGGATCTGTGGATTCATAGTCATCGCTTTGGGGCTCAGCTTGGGATTTGCTTTTGCGGCTCCCCAGGAGATCGCGGATGTTAAGGACTCCAAGAACATCCTTCCCGAGAAGGACCGGGAGGAGCTGATGAACGAGTGGCTGAAGTGGCGGCTCGACAACATCGTCCCGGAGCTCATGCGGCGCGAGAAGATCGACATGTGGCTGGTCATCAACCGCGAGTACAACGAGGATCCCGTTTACCTCAGCCTCGTGCCCCGGCCGACGATGTCCGCTCGCCGCACCTCGATCCTCATCTTCCACGACCTGGGCCCGGAGAAAGGGGTCGAAAGGCTCGCCGGGAGCTATTACGGCATGGAGGGATGGTACAAGGGCACCTGGGTCGACAAGAAAAAGAAGCAATTCGAAAGCCTGGCCGAAGTCATCAAGGCCCGCAACCCCAAGAAGATCGGGATCAACACGTCTGAAGACTGGGCCTTCGGTGACGGTCTGACGGCCTCCCTTAAGGCCAAGCTGGAAAAAGCGCTGGGCCCCGAGCTCTCCTCCCGGTTCGCCTCCGCCGAAAACCTGTGCGTGGGCTGGCTGGAGACGCGAAGCCCCCAGGAGATGAGCGTCTACCGGCATATCTGCGGGATCGCCCATGACCTCATCGGCGAGTTCTTCTCCAACCGGGTGATCACCCCGGATGTCACGACCACCGAAGACGTGAACTGGTGGTTCCGGCAAAGAGTCACCGACCTGGGACTCGAGACCTGGTTCCAGCCGTCAATCTCCATCCAGCGAAACAAAAAGGAGGCGGCCCAGTCCTCTGACAAGAGAGTGATCCGCCGCGGTGATATCCTCCACTGCGATGTCGGGATCACCTATCTCGGGTTGTGCACCGACATGCAGCTCCAAGCCTATGTCTGCCGCATCGGGGAGACCGACGCGCCCGAAGGGCTGAAGGAGGCGCTCCGCCGGGCCAATCGCCTGGCCGATGTCTTCATGGGCGAGTTCGTCCAGGGCCGGAGCGGGACGGACATCGTCACCGCGGCGATGAAAAGAGGCGAGGCCGAAGGTCTGCGGCCTCTGATCTATATGCACCCGATCGGGATCAACGGCCACGGGGCGGGGTGCGTCGCCGACGCCCGCCCGCCGGAATCCGCGCCCGAGGACAATCCGGAAAGAGGGAAGTACCCGCTCTTCCTGAACACGGCCTATGCCATCGAGTTCAGCAGCACCACCTCCGTTCCCGAATGGGACAACCAGGACGTGCGGATCGGCTATGAAGAGGATGCCCTCTTTACGGAAAACGGCTGCCGTTTCATCGACGGCCGGCAATTGAAGCTTTATCTGATCAAATAAGACTGCCTGCCCGTATCCGGAGGGTCGACCTTCAGAGGGTCGGGCACTCGCGGCCGCCTCGGCGCCGGGCTTGAGATTTATTCCCGAGTAGCGTAACAATAGGGCAGATGCGCAGAAACAACGTGAGCTTTGCCCTTTTGGGGCTGCTGGCGCTCCAGTTTTCCGTCTGGCCGGCCGGTCCGTTGCGGCCACAAGACGAAAAGCCCGGTCGTTTCGTCCATGACCAGGGAGCTGTCATCCGCGGCGATACGGCCAAGAAGGAAATCGCCCTGGTCTTCACCGGGCACGAGTTTGCCGAAGGAGGGATGCTTATCCGGGATATCTTGAAGAAGAAAGAAGCTCCCTGTGGCTTTTTCTTTACCGGCGATTTTTACCGGAAGAGGGAGAACTCCAACCTGGTCAAATCGCTGCTTGAGGACGGCCACTACCTTGGGCCTCACTCCGACAAACACCTCCTCTATTGCCGTTGGGAGGACCGGGACGAGCTTCTCGTCACAAAGGAAGAGTTCACCTCCGACATCCTGCGGAACTACGCGACGATGGAGTCATTTGGGATCACCCGGGATAAGGCGGCTTGGTTCATCCCGCCCTATGAATGGTATAACGCAGAGATCGTCGGCTGGGCCAAGGAGTTGGGACTGGTGCTTTTCAATTTTACCCCGGGAACACTCGCCAACGCCGATTACACGACGCCGGACATGGCCAACTATCGCCCTTCGGCCGAGATCTATCAGAGCATCTTGAACTTTGAAAGATCGGATCCCTGCGGCCTCAACGGGTTCATACTGCTCGTTCACCTCGGCACTCATCCCGGCCGCACGGACAAGTTCTACCGCCGCCTGGAAGGACTGCTGACCGACCTCCAGGGCAGGGGTTACCGCTTCGTCAGGATCGACGCAATGTTGAAAGACGGCGAGCCTAAGTAAGCAGGCAACGTATGGAACGACGAAGTTTCCTGAAAAATGTCGCGGGGGGCGGAGCGGCAACAGCCGTTTCTCTTTATGCGCCCGAGTTCCGCAGCAAGACCCAAGCCCCTTCGGACCAGCCCTCCGACCCGCTTATCGAGAAAGTGAAACGCGCCATGCTGACGATGCAGCGGGACGCCTGGGAGCAAGGGGTGGCGGCCCAAGCGTTGCTCGAGATCGGGGAGCCTGAGCTTGTCGTCCTTATGGCCAGGGAAGCCGTCACTCGTCAGATCGCCGACGGGCGGCTGGCTGTCATCAGCTGCTGGGACGGCGTCACCGACCCGGCGGCCAACGGCGAGCCCGTTCTTTTTGCGGCCAGGACCACCGGCGATTCTCTCTTGGCCCAGGCGGCTGAGCGGATGCTTGAATACCTGCTCAAGCGGGCTCCGCGGCGGAAGGACGGCACCCTTTATCATGTCGCCGACAAACAGCAGGTCTGGGTCGATTCTCTATTCATGGCGCCTCCATTTCTGGCCGTCGCCGGGGAGCCTCAAGAAGCGGTTAACCAGATCGAAGGAATGCGCCGGCTTCTCTGGGACCGGAAAAAGAAGCTCTTTTCCCACATCTGGGATGACGCCAAGGCCGGTTTTTTCCGCCAGGATTGTTGGGGAGTTGGAAACGGCTGGGCAGCCGCCGGGATGTCCCGCGTGATCAGGGCGCTGCCGGGGAAGATGGCTAAAGACAAAGCGCGGCTGGCCGGTTATGTCGGCGAGGTCGTCGCCGGCTGCCTGGCCCATCAGCGGGCGGACGGTCTCTTTCACAACGTCGTCGACAACCCGGAGACGTTCGTGGAAACGAACCTCGCCCAGATGCTATCTTTTGCCATCTTCTGCGGCGTCCGGGAGGGCTGGCTGGCAAAGACCACCCATGAGGCCGGCCGGCGGATGAGAGAAGCCGTCCGCAAAAAGGTCGATGCCCTCGGCTATGTCCAGGGCGTCTGTGGCTCTCCAAATTTCGAGTCCGCCGGAACGGCCACCGAGGGTCAGGCATTCTTCCTGCTGATGGAGGCCGCGGCGCGCCGGGCGGACGCACCCGCCAGTTGATGAGGACGAATATCGTATGAGGGGTGACAATTTTCTGCTTTTTGACTATCCTAGTTCCTGCTTTGATAGGATAGACACGGGAGGACCCAATGGCCCCGCCAGTCCGGATGAAAAGTGAGACCCGCCCCTTGATCCGAAAAAACCTGGCCATCGTGACATTGGCGGGCTTCCTTGCCATGGCGCCTTTCCTCCAAGCGCAGACCGCGGCTTTGATCAAGGTCCCCCTGGACGGCGATTGGCAGTTCCGTCAGGTCGGTCAGGAGGCCTGGCATCCGGCCCTTGTGCCGGGATGTGTTCACCTGGACCTGATGGCGGCAGGGCAGATCCCCGACCCTTTTTACCGCGACAACGAGCTCCGCGTGCAGTGGGTGGAGAACGAGAGCTGGGAATACCGGAAGGAGCTCAAGGTCGCGGTTCCCGTTTCAAACAAGGCGCATGTCGAGCTGGTCGCCCAGGGACTGGACACGTTCGCCACGATCTTCCTGAACGACCAGAAGGTCGGCGAGGCCGACAACATGTTCCGGACCTGGAGGTTCGACCTCAAGCCGTTCATCCACGCCGGCCTGAATGAGCTGGTCATCCGCTTTGATTCCCCGGTCCGCCGGGCTCAAGCCCTGGAGGCAAACCTCCCTTATAAGCTTCCCGGCGGTTCTCCCCATGTCCGCAAAGCGCCCTACCATTTCGGCTGGGACTGGGGGCCGCGGCTGGTCACTTCCGGCATCTGGCGTCCGCTGGCCATCGAGGCCTGGGAGGGCGTGCGCCTTGGGGAGCTGGAGATCACCCAGGAGTCTATGGAGAGGAACAGGTTCCTGCTGAGGACAAAAACGGAGGTGCTGGCGGACCGCAGCCAGGAAGTCGCCATCAAGGCCAGCATCCAGGGGAAAAAGCCGTTCACTCAGAGCGAATCGGTCAGGCTCAAGCCCGGTTCCAACTTCAACGAGAAGTCCTTCAATATCATCAACCCCGACCTCTGGTGGCCGGCAGGGATGGGGGGGCAGAACCTGACCACGGTGAGGATCGATGTTCTCCAAAAAGGCAGGCTCCTGGATTCGGTGGAAAAGCGGATCGGTTTCCGGACCCTCGCCCTGGAACAGAAGGAAGACAGCTGGGGGAGGAGCTTCCAGTTCGTTGTCAACGGTGTTCCCTTCTTCGCCAAGGGCGGTAACTGGATCCCGGCCGATTCCTTCCCCTCGCGCGTCAGCCGGCAGAAATACGAAGCCCTCCTCCGCGATTGTGTCGCCGCCAACATGAACATGCTCCGGGTCTGGGGCGGAGGGATCTATGAATCGCCCGATTTCTATGACCTCTGTGATGAGTTGGGACTTGTGGTCTGGCAGGATTTCATGTTCGCCTGCGCCATGTTCCCGGGCGATCAGGCCTTTCTGGAGAATGTCGAGGCCGAGGCCGAGTCCATAGTCCGCGCGCTTCGCCACCGGCCCGCCTTGGGGCTCTGGTGCGGGAATAACGAGTGTGAGGAGGGCTGGTTCCACTGGGGCTGGAAAGAGCAGCTCCCGGCCGCGGTCTGGGATGATTATGAAAAGATCTTTCACCAGATCCTGCCCCGGACGGTTGAGCGGCTTGACCCCGGTCGAGCCTACTGGCCGAGCTCGCCCCACTCGGAGAAGGTCGGCGACCCCCGCTCGGAGCTGTCGGGAGACATGCATTACTGGGGGATATGGCACGGGAAGGAGCCATTCACGGAATACCGCAAAAAGTTCCACCGCTTCTTCAGCGAGTTCGGCTTCCAGTCGTTCCCTCTCATCGAAACGGTGGAGACGTTCACCCTGCCTCAGGACAGGAATATCGCCTCCCCGGTCATGGAGCAGCATCAGAAACATCCCGAAGGCAACCTCCTCATCCTCCAGTACATGCTGGACCAATACCGGCTGCCCAAGGACTTCGCCTCGCTCCTCTGGGTGAGCCAGGTGCTGCAGGCGGAAGGCATGAAGATCGCCGTCGAGCATTTCCGGAGCCAGATGCCCCGCATCATGGGCGCCCTCTATTGGCAGGTCAACGACTGCTGGCCGGTGGCCTCCTGGTCCGGCACCGATTACTACGGGAACTGGAAGGCCCTGCATTACTACGCTAAGAGGTTTTACGGCCCCGTACTCATCGTGCCCATCGATGACGAGAAGGACCTCAAGGTCTACGCCATTTCGGACTTGGACCAGCCGCTCGATGCCGAACTCCACTTGGGGGTCTACACCTACGAAGGGACTGTGGTCCAGGAGGGAAAAACTCCCCTCCGGATCGACCCCCGGACCAGCCGGCTGGCGGTTAGTAAGCCGCTCGAGGAGCTGAAGAGCGGCCTTCCTCCGAACGAGATCTATCTTCTCTGCGAGTTGAAGAAGGGGGATACGACGCTCAGCTCGAACATCCATCATTTTTCGCCGCTCAAGCGGGTGGATCTCCCCCAGCCGGAGATCCGGGCCGAGGTCCTCGCCGAAGAAGGACAGCTCGTCGTCCGGCTGCAGACCTTAAAGTTCGCCAAGGACGTCTATCTCTCCGCCCCCGGGATCAGGGGAAGGTTCAGCGATAACTTCCTCGACCTCGTTCCCGGCCGGAGCTATGAGGTCGGGTTCGTCTCCGACGTGCCGCCCGGTGCGGAAGAGCTCAGGCAAGCCTTGAAAATCATTTCGCTGAAGGACACATACTGACCGTACTCCAGTCGAATCCGTCAAAAACAGGACGCACAGGATGAGAGGAAATCGCGCCCCTGTCCGGCACCTGCTTCTGGGGGCAGGACTCTTCTTCTTTTTATCCGGTTTGGTCTTCCGTTGTTCCCATCATGAGCCGGCCGAAGAGCCGCAGCCCCAGTCCCAGCTGGCCAAGGTCGTGCTGGGCTATTATCCGGCTTGGAAGAAGTCGGAGTTCGGGCACACCAAGCTCAAGTTCGAATACCTGACCCACATCGCCCATGCCTTCACCAAACCCGATTCCGCCGGGAACCTGGTGGTCGACCCGGACTATCTCTACCCCGAGCTGGTCGCGGAAGCCCATCGCCGGGGGGTTAAGGTGATCATGAGCGTCGGCGGCTGGGGAAACTGCGAGGGCTTTCCCGGAATGGCGGCCTTGCCCGCAACCCGGGCGAAGTTTATCGGCCAGGTCCGGGATTTCCTCAAGGCCAACAGCTATGACGGCGTGGATATCGACTGGGAGTATGTCTCCAACGCGGCTGAACAGCAGGACTTCGTCTCCTTCATCAAGGAGCTCTCGCAAGCCCTTAAGACCTTGGATCCCCCGCTTGAGCTCACGATGGTCTCGCCCGCGGGTGATTATTGGGCCCAGTGGATCAACTTCGAAGAG
>DAIPLF010000421.1:0-2247 GCA_036769375.1 Candidatus Aminicenantota bacterium
TTTTCTTTTCAGCCAGTTTTCCCTGGTGCCGAACTTCGTCCGGATGGTCACGCCCCAGCCGAGGATGCTCAAGCAGAACGAGAAAAAGAAACCCAGGATGGGGATGAACTTGAGAAAGCTGATGACAACGAGCCCGATGACGACCGCGGCGGCCGGCGCCAGGCTCCGGCGGTTGAACGACCTTCCAAGGCTCTCGCCGAAGAAGTGAAAGAGGGCGACCTGTCCGAAGATCTTAACGACCAGTCCGATAGCGCCCAACAGCAGCAGGAACGGGATACCGATAAGGACCAAGGACAGAAGGGCGAAGACGACGAGGAGCCCGCCGAACAGGAGGATGGCGATAAATCCTGTCCCGGCAACCGGCCAGAAGGCCGTGCGGACTTGGGATGAGGCGAGGGCAAGCTGACGCGGGAAGAGCCCGGACATGACCAGGGCGATGAGCAGCCAGACGAAAAAGCCGATCAGCTTGATGACCAGAATGATCGGGATCAAGGGGAAGGAGAAAAGCCCTCCGCTGAAGAGTTTGGAGATCGCCTCACCGCCTTTGAAATAGACGGTATCCCCCTCGATCACGCAGCCGGGTTCCTTGGTCAGCGTTCCTCCGATCGAGGCGATGTCTCCCTTGATGACGGCGGTCGATTTGACCGTGATCTTGGAGCCGAACCCGACGACCGAATCGCCGACCTCTCCGCTCAAAGTGATCGACCCGCCGAAGACGAGGATGTTTTCCTTCACCGTGCCTTCTACCGTGACCTGGCCGCCGAACGAGACGATCCCTTCCTGGGTCTCGCCCTTGGCGACGGAGACGACATCCCCGAAGCTGATATCCTGATTACCGCAGAGAGGGAGCGCGGCCCCGGCCAGGGCGAGCATCAGGAATACGTATAGGCTTCTCTTTTTCATGGTTAATCTCCCAGCGAGATCTTCTTCCGCGCCGCGAACGCGAGGCTGATGATGAGGGCCGTCATCAAGCCCAGGATCACGACCTGAAGCCACGGACTGACGAGCGAATTGGCCAACGACAGGCCCTTGGCGGCGGACTCGAGGAGGGACTGGATGATCTTTCCGGCGAGGGAGAGTAACGTTGCTGCCTTGGCTGTAAGGACGGCCGCGCTCTTGGCATATTCCCAGAAAGAGTGGCCGGCTCCCAGGGCGATTCCCATTAAGCTTCTGCCCGAGGCGATCAGGGCCACCGAGCCCAGGGCGACGAGCGATGAGAGCGAAGCCAGGATGATCAGCCAAACCGGGAGCTTGGCCTTCTCGGGGGCGATCCGGCTCATCACTCGGTCTGTGAAATCAGCCGGGACCTCGAGCGGCGGAAGGGCGGAGGCGGCTCCCGAGATGAGCTTCCGCTCCTCGACCGCCCGCCGGCATTTCGGGCAAGTCCCCAGGTGCCCCTCCAGCTCCTGCCTCCGGCCGGGCGGCAGGCTTCCTTCGATATAGTCATAGATGTCGTTGATTTGACAGCAGTTCATGGCATCTCCAGGAGGATCCGGCGGAGCATTTCTTTGGCCTGGAAGACCCGGTTTTTGATCGTCCCGAGGGGCAGGTCCTTGATCTCGGCCATCTCCTCGTAGCTCAGCTCGTTGACGTGTCTCCAGACGAAGAGCTCCCGGAGCGGCCCGGGCAGCTTCTCCAGGGCGGACTCGATCCTCTGCCCAAGTTCCGCCAGTTCGAATTTGTGGCTGAGGGCCGGCTCGTCATCGGGAACATCGAGGGTCAGGTTTTCCCCGTCTTCACCCCATTTTCCGCTCAGGGAATAAGTCGGCAGCTTTTTCTTCCTCCAGTGGTCGATGACCAGGTTCGAGGCGATCTTGAACAGCCAGGTGCTGAACTTGTATCGGGGCTCGAAGGAGCGGAGCGAGCCATACGCCCTGATGAACACGTCCTGGGTGAAATCCAGCGCCAGCTCTCTTTCCCCGACCATCCGGCCGACATAGTTCAGGAGCGGCTGCTGATACTTCCGGACGATCATCTCAAAAGCCTTTTTATCTCCTCGAAGCGTCCGCCTGACGAGTGCCTGATCTTGATCTTCATTCATTGAGGACTTCCTGTCCTCAGGGATTCATACGGACAGCGCCGCATTTGGTTTATCTATTTTTTTGCCGGCGGGAGGTCGTCGATGACCTCGCAGTCGGCCGGGACGTCCAGCTCGAAAGTGCGGGCATCGAGGCGGGGGTTGAGTTTGAGGCCGGAGAACCTGAATTCCTGCTTGTTCCCCGCCCAATCCAGGAAGATGACCCTTTC
>DAIPLF010000422.1:0-2231 GCA_036769375.1 Candidatus Aminicenantota bacterium
TTCATGGACCAGATCAACAGCCTGGCCGAGATCACCCACAAGAGGCGCCTGAGCGCCCTGGGGCCGGGAGGGCTGAGCCGGGAGAGGGCCGGTTTCGAGGTCCGGGACATCCAGACCTCTCACTACGGACGGATCTGTCCGGTGGAAACGCCGGAGGGCCCGAACATCGGGCTGATCTCCTCGCTCAGCTGCTACGCCCGGGTCAATGACTATGGGTTTATCGAGACCCCCTACCGGAAGGTGCGCAACAGCAGGATCGTCGATTACGTCAAGGTCATCCATCCCGGCGACAGCTCCTACAAGATCGCCGAGGTCGTGGAGAAAGACGCCTTTTTCAAGACCGTCGAACAGCTCAAGCGGGGAAAAGTCAGGCAGCTGCCTTTGGTCGAGCCTTATTGCTTCTACCTGACCGCCTGGGAGGAAGAGAAATACATCGTCGCCCAGGCGAATGCTCCGGTCACCGCAGACGGCCGCTTCATCGGGGAATATGTCAGCGCCCGGCAGGCCGGCAATTTCAAAGATGTCCAGAAGGACCAGGTCGACTACATCGACGTTTCCCCCAAGCAGCTCGTCTCCCTCTCCGCAGCCCTGATCCCATTCCTCGAGCATGACGACGCCAACCGCGCTCTGATGGGATCGAACATGCAGCGGCAGGCGGTGCCTCTGCTTCGTCCCGAGGCTCCCCTCGTGGGCACAGGGATCGAGTATCTGGTCGCCAAGGGTTCGGGTGATGTCCTCATCTGCCAGCGGCCGGGTGTGGTCGAGTTCGTCGACGCCGAACGGATCCTGATCCGGGTCGACGAGAAAGAAAAGACCAAAGAGCACGATGTCGGGACCGACCTCTACGTCCTGATCAAGTTCCTCCGGACAAACCAGAACACCTGCATCAACCACCAGCCGATCGTCCGCAAGGGCGACCGGGTGGAGCGGGGGCAGATCCTGGCCGACAGCTCCTGCACCGACAAAGGGGAGCTGGCCCTGGGAAGGAACGTGCTCTGCGCCTTCATGCCCTGGCGGGGATACAACTTCGAGGATGCCATCATCGTCAGCGAGAAGCTGATCAAGGGCGATATTTTCTCCTCGATCCATATTGTCGAAGAGACGATCGAGGCCCGAGATACCAAGCTCGGCCCTGAAGAGATCACCCGGGACATCCCCAACGTTCCCGAGAACCTCCTGCGGAACCTGGATGAAAACGGGATCGTCCGGATCGGCGCTTATGTGAAATCGGGGGACATCCTTGTTGGAAAGGTCGCTCCCAAGGGGGAGACGCAGCTTTCGCCCGAGGAGAAATTGCTCAAGGCGATCTTCGGAGAGAAAGCCCTGGACGTAAAAGATGCCTCGCTCTACTGCTCGCCGGGCGTCGAGGGGACCATCATCGACGTCCGGATCTTCTCCCGGCGCGGCAGTGAGAAAGGGCCCCGGGCCAAGGTCATCGAGAAGGAAGAGATCGCCAAGATGAAGAGGAACCTCGATGACGAGATCACCATTCTCGAGGGCGAGAAGTCCCGGCGCCTCAAGGCCTACCTCAAGGGGGAGGTCCTGGATAGAGACCAGAAGGTCTCCGGGATCCCGCTTTCTAAAGGCACCAAGCTATCGGAGAAAGTCCTGGAAACGATCGATCCCGAGGATTATCCCCGGCTGAAGCTCGAGGCGAACGAAGAGCGCGACGCCAAGATAAAGGACATCGAGAAGAAGGTGAGGCGTCAGATCGACGCCCTCAGGGCCGAGTTCAAAGAGAAGGTGGACGCTCTCAAGAAGGGAGACGAGCTCAGCCCCGGCGTCATTCAGACGATCAAGGTCTATATCACCATGAAGAGAAAGCTCTCCGTCGGCGACAAGATCTCCGGCCGCCACGGGAACAAGGGCATCGTGGCCAAGATCGTCCCCGAAGAGGACATGCCCCGCCTTCCCGACGGGACTCCGGTGGAGATGGTGCTCAACCCCCTCGGTGTTCCCTCCCGTATGAACGTGGGCCAGATCCTGGAGACGCATCTTGGGTGGGCGGCCGCGAAGCTCAACCTCTGGGTCGATACGCCGGTGTTTGACGGCATAACGGAGAAGGAGATCAAAGAGCTCCTCAAAAAGGCCGGACTGCCGGAATCGGGCAAAACCCCTCTCTTCGACGGGATGACAGGAGACCTCATGGCTCAGGAGGTCACCGTCGGATACATCTACATGATGAAGCTGTACCATCTCGTCGACGACAAGATCCATGCCCGGTCGACCGG